>JAIBAG010000008.1 GCA_019695305.1 bacterium | reverse complement strand
GTTTTAATAACAATCAATTGAAGGAGTAATGTATGGCTAAGGAAATTATTTTTGACGAAAAGGCGAGAGCCAAAATTTTAAACGGTGTTAACGTATTAGCAAACGCCGTAAAAGTAACATTAGGCCCTAAAGGCCGTAACGTGGTGATCGACAAATCGTTTGGCGCTCCCACAGTTACCAAAGACGGTGTAACTGTTGCTAAAGAAGTAGAACTTGAAGACAAGTTTGAAAACATGGGTGCCCAAATGGTAAAAGAAGTGGCTTCCAAAACATCGGATAACGCCGGTGACGGAACCACCACTGCTACTGTATTAGCCCAAGCAATTTACCGCGAAGGTTCCAAGCTTGTAGCCGCTGGCCATAACCCCATGGCTATTAAACGCGGTATCGATAAAGCGGTTGCCTCTGTAGTTGCCGACCTTAAAAAATTGTCTAAACAAACCAAAGACAGAAAAGAAATTGCTCAAGTAGGCGCTATCTCAGCCAACAACGATAGCACCATCGGCGACATCATTGCCGAAGCTATGGATAAGGTAGGCAAAGAAGGCGTTATTACCGTTGAAGAAGCTAAAGGCATGGAAACCACTTTAGATGTAGTGGAAGGTATGCAATTTGACCGCGGTTACCTTTCTCCTTACTTTGTAACCGATCCCGAACGCATGTTGTGCACCTTGGATAACCCTTTAATTTTAATTAACGAAAAGAAGATTTCCAGCATGAAGGATTTACTCCCCGTGCTTGAACAAGTGGCCAAAGTAGGCCGCCCTCTTTTGATTATTGCCGAAGAAGTAGAAGGCGAAGCCCTTGCTACTCTTGTGGTAAACAAATTGCGCGGCACCATCCAAGTGTGTGCTGTAAAAGCCCCTGGCTTTGGTGATCGTCGTAAAGCCATGCTTGAAGACATTGCCATCTTAACCGGTGGTAAATTAATTGCCGAAGAATTGGGTATTAAGCTTGATTCAATCGAATTAAAAGATTTGGGCCAAGCTAAGCGTATTACTGTTGATAAAGAAAATTCCACCATCATCGATGGCGCTGGTAAAAAAGGCGATCTTGAAGGCCGTGTAAAACAAATTCGTGCTCAGATGGAAGAAACCACTTCCGATTACGATCGCGAAAAATTACAAGAACGTTTGGCCAAATTAGTTGGCGGAGTTGCCGTTATTAACGTAGGCGCTGCTACCGAAGTGGAAATGAAAGAAAAGAAAGCCCGCGTGGAAGATGCTTTGCATGCTACCCGCGCCGCTGTTGAAGAAGGTGTTGTTCCTGGCGGTGGTGTGGCCTTAATCCGCTGCATTGCTTCTTTGTCTAAAATCAAATTGTCTGAAGAAGAACAATTTGGTGTAACTCTCATTCAACGCGCTTTAGAAGAACCTCTTCGCCAAATTGCTGGCAATGCAGGGTTAGAAGGCGCCATCGTTGTTGAAGAAGTAAAGAAAAACAGCGGTGCTTTTGGTTTTAATGCTCAAACCGAAAAGTATGAAGACTTAATTAAAGCCGGTGTGATTGATCCCACCAAGGTAACCCGTACTGCCATTCAAAACGCAGCTTCGGTTTCATCCTTGATGCTCACCACCGAAGCCATGATTGCCGATAAGCCTGAAGACAAAGGCAGCGGCGGCCCTGCTGGCGGCGGTATGCCTCCAATGGGTGGTATGGGTGGTATGGGCGGCATGATGTAAAGCCCCCGGGTTCATCCCAACTTAGTTACAAAAAACCCTCCGCCACAAGCGGGGGGTTTTTTATTTCCAAAATCATTTGCATCCGCTATACACATTACTCCATGGCCCCTATTCTTTCTGTTACCAATCTCAACAAAACCTACAAAGGCGGATTTGACGCGCTTAAAAATATTAATTTGGATGTGCATAAAAGTGAGATCTTTGCTCTTTTGGGTCCTAACGGTGCCGGAAAAACCACACTCATCAGTATTATTTGCGGCATTGTAACGGCCACTCAAGGGACTGTGATAGTAGACGGGCATGATAATGTAAATAATTACCGCGCCGCGCGCTCGCTTATTGGTTTAGTACCGCAAGAATTAACAACCGATGCCTTTGAAAGCGTGTGGAACACGGTAAGCTTTAGCCGCGGGCTTTTTGGAAAACCAAAAAACCCTGCTTACATTGAAGACATTCTTAAAAAATTATCTCTATGGGATAAAAAAGATAACCGTGTAATGACATTATCGGGCGGGATGAAACGCCGCATGATGATTGCCAAAGCGCTTTCGCACGAACCCAAGATTTTATTTTTAGACGAGCCTACTGCGGGTGTAGATGTAGAATTGCGTAACGACATGTGGAAACAGGTACGTATTTTGCGCGAATCGGGTGTAACTGTAATTTTAACAACGCATTACATAGACGAGGCCGAAGAAATGGCCGACCGCATTGGCATTATCAATAAAGGGGAATTGGTATTAGTGGAAGACAAACACAAGCTCATTAAAAAACTGGGCACCAAACAATTAACACTCGATTTGCAAGAGCCGCTTGATATTATTCCTGAGTTACTGAAAGACTATAAGCTAGAGCTCTCCAAAAATAAGATGCAACTCATTTACACCTACGATTCCAGCAAAGAAGACAATGGCATTGCCACCCTACTGAATAAATTGGGAGACACCACGGTAAAATACAAAGATATCAATACCAGCCAAAGTTCGCTGGAAGATATTTTTGTGCAATTAGTAAAAAGATGAACTATAGAGCCGTACAATCTATCTATAAATTTGAAATGTCACGCATGTGGCGCACCATTGGGCAAAGCATTGCCTCGCCGGTGATGTCTACCTCCCTTTATTTTGTGGTGTTTGGTTCGGCCATTGGCAGCCGCATGAGTGAAATAGATGGCGTTAAATACGGCAGCTTTATTGTGCCTGGTTTAATTATGCTGGCTGTTTTAAGCCAAAGCATTTCTAACGCCTCCTTTGGTATTTATTTTCCTCGTTTCTCGGGAACTATTTACGAAGTCCTTTCAGCTCCTATTTCGGTAGTAGAAATTGTTTTAGGTTATGTGGGAGCCGCAGCATCTAAATCGCTCATTATTGGCAGTATTATTCTCATTACATCAAGCCTCTTTGTGCCTATTGAAATTAAACATCCCTTTTGGATGGCTACTTTTCTTATTTTAACGTGCGTCACCTTTAGTTTATTTGGTTTTATTATTGGTATATGGGCCGATGGTTTTGAAAAATTACAAATTATTCCTCTACTTGTGATTACGCCCCTTACCTTTTTAGGCGGCAGTTTTTATTCCATCAACATGCTCCCCCCCTTGTGGCAAAAAATTTCACTCTTAAACCCTGTGGTGTATTTGATTAGTGGTTTTAGATGGAGTTTTTACGAAACATCGGATGTGGGTGTAGAACACAGTCTCATGATGATTGCCGTGTTTATGATTTCGTGCCTAGCCATTATTGCCCGTCTTTTTAAAACTGGATATCGGCTTAAGAATTAAGAATTGTAAGATACCACCTAATCCACATCACTATTAAAATAATATTACTCGTTAAAAAAGCCGCAAAACGTAACATCACATGATTAAAGGTAAGATGAATAAGTGTATGCACCACGCGCAACCCTACATAAGCCCAAGCTAACCCGTGAAATAAGGGGTCTAAACGATGAGTGATAAAAATAACAATAACGGCCGCATAAAAGAAAACAGGCATTTCAAATAAATTGGCCAAATTACGCTTGGCTTTAATGGCACCTTCAGTTTCGTCTCCCTGATTAAATAACTTATAGTAGTCCATAGATACTTGTTTTGCTTTAACCCCTCTATCGCGGGCAAAAGCCAACCGAAACAACACCACGTTAGCCAGTACAAACATCGCAAAAATAGTGGATAAAAAACAAAGTTCGGCTTTAGTAACAGCAAGGGTTTCCATAATTTTCCTTTTAAAAAGTGAGTTAGGCTACTTTGGAGAGCATATGCTCTATTTTGTTAACAAGGGTAGAAACATGAAAAGGCTTGGTCACGTAATCATCGGCCCCATATTGCAAACCAGCCAAGCGATCGGTTTGGCTATCTTTGGCCGAAATCATGAGGACTAAGGTATCTTTTAAATCTTGGTCTTCGCGGATCATTTTGCACAGCTCAATACCACTCATACCAGGCATCATGATATCCAGAAGTACTAAACGGGGCGCTTTGGTTTTTAGAATACCCCACGCTTCCTGGGCATCACCAGCCGATAAAATAGAATATTGCTTTGGCGTTAACACAGCCCCCAGCATTTTGTGAACTTGCGGATCGTCATCTACTATAAGGATAGGGGATGTATTCATGAGGAACACACCATACTCCAACAAAAGAAAGACGACAATAGCTAACCCTATACGCATTGCGTCATCATAAACCTTGACGCATTCTGTCATTCGGCGTATAGGGGTGAACCCCCAAAAACGACATATAATTGACATATAATTATACTTAATTGAATACAATTTAATATGTAATTAAACCCAATTCGTTTCTTGACATCGAGCGTTAATGTCTTTACACTCGCCTGCAATACAGTCCGTTCATCCACACTTTGGCCACAAGCCCGAGTGAATACGTAATGTATGAAAATGAAATATCAAAGGAAGCCAAAGGGGGTTTTATACCCTTTTTGTCTATTTTGATGGACTGTATGAACCTAATTAAAAGGAGAAAAACAACATGAAGAAACTCATATACACAGGCTTGTTGGCCGCCATGGTTATGGCTTCCACAAGCGCACGTGCCAATGGCACACCTGCTCCTGCTCCCGCTAGCGAAGGCCTGGAAATTTCCGGCGCCGTTGACATAGTTGGTGGCTGGCAGCACGACGATAAAGACGCCGCTGGAACCACTGGTTCTATCGGTGGCCTTGCTGATTACGACAATGGCGCTGCCATTGGTAACACCAGCAACGGCGATCACTTCCGCATGGTTGTAAACCAAGTAGAAGTTGATCTTCAAAAAAGCTTTGGCGAAAACATCCGCCTTCGCGCCGACCTCGACTTCCGTGACTTGGCTAACACCAATGGCACAGGAGCTGGTGGTGACGTTGTAAACGTAGAACAAGCTTATGTTACCGCCAACATCGCTGCTGGCAATGGTATCGAATTCTTGTTCGGTAAATTCAATGCCCCTGTTGGTGTTGAATCGGTTGATAGCCGCGATAACTGGCTCATCTCGTATGCTGCTCCTTATCGCTATATGACCCCTACCAGCGTTACCGGTGCTAAAATCTACTACGCTTTCAGCGATTTAGTAGACTTGCACGTTGGCGTTGTTAACAACTTAAACGCTGCTGGTTTTGGCGATAGCCGCATCCCTTCTGCCCTTGTACGCTTGGGCTTTAACTGGGGTGAAGAAGGTCGCGAATCTACCTTAGGTATTTCCGGTGGTTTTGGTCCTGAAACCGCTGGCAACAGCGATTTTGATTTCTACGGCGACGTAGATTTCATGTGGGCTGCTTCCGATACCATCAGCGTTGCTGCTGAAGGTGTATACCGTTCGTCTGACACTGGCGTAGCTGGTGGCAACAAACGTACTGCGATTGCCGGCTTAGCTGCTTTGAACTACAAAGCTAGCGATGTTTGGGATATCACTGGCCGTGTTGGCTACATTTGGGAAATGGATCCCATCGGTATTACTGACCCTGCTTCTACCACTGGTGGCGCTTACACCGGTCTTGGTGGAACAACCGGTTTCGAAGGTACCTCTTTATCAGGTACTTTGGGTGTAGGTTACCAAATTGCTGACGGTGCTAAAATGAAATTAGAATACCGTTATGATTGGGTAAAAGCTGCTAAAGCTCAGGCTAACTCTGATGCTCAGTCGCTCTTGGCTCAATTTGCCTATACTTTCTAATTTATAAATTAGACTGTTTTATAAAAAGCCCCTCCCTCACGGGAGGGGCTTTTTTATTTGTATTTTCCCCTTCTTGCCCCTATATACCTAGAAATGCCCTCTTCACTTTTTATTACATTTGAAGGTACCGAAGGCTGTGGCAAAAGCACGCAAATAGCCCTGTTAGAACAATATTTAAAATCAAAAGGGGTATCTGTAAAACTCACACGCGAACCGGGAGGCACCCCCACAGCAAACGCTATCCGCAGTATTTTGCTCGATTCTAAAAACAAGGAAATTAAACCCTTAACCGAACTTCTCCTCTACACGGCATCACGAGCTCAGCATGTGGAGGAACTCATTCAACCATCCCTTCTCAATCACCAGATTGTTCTGTGCGATCGTTTTACCGATGCTACCCTGGCCTACCAAGGCTATGGCCGAGGGCTCGATTTAAAGCTGATTGATAACTTAAATAAGATGGCCACCCAGGGGTTAACTCCGCATAAAACTTTTTTGTTTAATTTAGACCCGGCTATAGGATTAAAGCGGGCGCTCGATCGCAATGCACAGGCCACTACCGATGAAGGCCGTTTTGAAAACGAAAAACTGGAGTTTCATAAAAAAGTTCAGGCTGGTTACTTAGCCTTAGCCAAAAATGAGCCACACCGATTTGAAATTATTGATGCCTCCGGAAGTAAAGAAACCATTCATCAGATGGTGATACAAAAAATAGAGGCGTTACTGGCATGAAGTTTTTTGGTCACGAACATAATTGGCAGCAACTGATACACGAAGCCCAAAATCAAAGCTTGGCCCAAGCCTACTTATTTTATGGGCCAAGTGGTATTGGCAAACAACTGGTAGCCCGCACTTTTGTGGCTTATTCATTTTGTGAAAAAATCCAAAACCCGCAAGATACAGTCTCTCTCTTTGGCGATACCGAACCTAAAAGCCAATTGCCCTGCGGCACTTGTGCTGCTTGCTTAAAAGTATCCTCCAATCAACATCCCGATTTTTTCTTTTTAGATGGCGAGAATGAAACAGTAAAAATTGATCATGTGCGCTCCCTTCAAAAACGCATTTCCATGGCTCCGCTGGAGGCCAAAGCCAAAATTGTGGTGATTAATAATATTAACGAAATGACCACCCAAGCTGGCAATGCCCTTTTAAAAACTTTGGAAGAACCACCTGCCAATACTTATTTTATTTTGGTAGCGTCTCAACTCTTTAGCGTTCTCCCCACCATACGCTCGCGTTGCCGCAAATTACATTTTAATCCACCTCCCTTTGAAACCACGCTAGAGTGGCTTAAAACACAGGTGGAAGCCGATAGCATTGGTTTAAAACATGTTTTGGAAATAGCTGAGGGCTCTCCCGGTTATGCTCTAAAACTCTATTCGGATGAACTGAATGCCTTTTTGGATGACTGCAAAACTCTGACACAAGGAAAAGCCAGCTTTACTCATATTAAGCAAAAAGTGGATGAATGGGTAAAAGCCGACTATGATCCTGCCGATGGGCTCCAGTTTTTAAAGAAAAACTTTTTTACAAAAATGGTAAGTAGCGGCGACACAAACTTCATGCAAAAAATAGAATTGATTGAAAAAACCCAAAAAGATATGAAGCGAAACGTGAATAAGGCTTTAGCCTTGGAAAATTTGTTTTTGGGATTAAGCTCATGAGTACACTTTTTTATACAACCGCAATCGATTACGTCAACAGCCTGCCACATATTGGCACGGCCTACGAAAAAATTGGCACCGATATTTTGGTACGCTGGAACAAACTTCTGGGCCAAAACGTTTTGTTTCAGATGGGTAACGATGAACACAGTGCCAATGTGCAAAAAGCCGCAGAAGGGAAAAACCTTTCGCCCAAAGCCTATTGCGACGGCATGCGCCCGCAGTTTGAAGATATTTGGAAAAAACTCAATATCAGCTACGATAATTTTATCCAGACAAGCGATCCCCGCCACGAAAAAGTTGTGTATGAGTTTTTTGATCGTGTTGTAAAAAAAGGGGATATTGAAGAACGCGACTACGAAGGCTGGTACTGCGAATCGTGTGAGGCTTTTTATACCGAAAAAGATTTAGAAAATGGCCTCTGTAAAAATCACCAAAAAAAACCAAAATGGCTTAAAGAAAAAAATTACTTTTTTAAACTTAAAAAATATACTGATCAGTTACTGGCCCATATCGAAAAAAACCCTAATTTTATCTTACCCGCCAAACGTAAAAATGAAGTGGTTAATTTTATTAAGGGCGGATTAGAAGATTTTAGTATTTCACGCAGCACCTTTACCTGGGGCATTCCCGTTCCTTTAAACCAAAAACATGTTTTTTATGTATGGTTTGATGCACTCATTAATTATATTTCGCTCTTAGACGTTAAAAATTTAAACGAATTAGAAAAAAATCCCTACTGGCAGAACGTAACTCACATCGTAGGCAAAGATATCACACGCTTTCACTGCATCATCTGGCCGGCCATGCTGATGTCCGCCGGCTTACCTCTCCCCAAACATGTTTTTGGCCATGGTTTTGTGTATTTAAAAGGCGAAAAAATGAGTAAGTCGCTGGGCAACGTGGTCACGCCACTCGATATCCTCGCTAAGTATCCAGACTTTGGCAGTGACGCTCTCCGGTACACATTAATGAGAAATTCCAGCTTTGGTGACGATGCCGATTTTACCTGGGATGGATTTATTGAACGCTACAATGCAGATTTAGCGAATGGCTTGGGAAATTTAGCTGCCCGAATTTTGGGGATGATTTGGAAATATCAAGACGGTAAGCTTGCGCCTCTTTCAACAAGCGCCTCCGAGATTAGGAGTATTGATAAAGTGATCGGAGAAGTTTCCAAACTGTTAAATCCCATGGAAGGTGGCGATGTTCAAAGTCATTTGGCTTTAGAAAAAATCTGGGCCTATATCACCTCGATTGATCAATACATTGATAAACAAGCCCCATGGACACTCGCTAAAGAAAAGAAAACTGATATCTTGTCGAATGTACTGACAGAAGTTGTACACGGTCTCTATCAAGTATGTTTGTTATGTTACCCGTTTATTCCCACATCCATTGAAAAAATATGGACTGCATACGGCTTTGATAATTTTAAAAAATTATCGGCCATGGCTTTTGCCGATTTAAAAAAGAGCCCCTTAAATCAGGCACACAGTATCAAAGAACAAAAGTTAAACTTATTCCCGAGGATTATTATGGAAGAAAAAACAGCACCCACTCCCGCTCCGGCACCTAAAAAAGAAGAAACTCTTGAGGGTGTGATTGATATTAAAGACTTTGGCAAAGTA
Source organism: bacterium (assembly GCA_019695305.1). Classification (NCBI taxonomy): domain Bacteria; species bacterium. Next base: position 87,513 of record JAIBAG010000008.1, on the reverse strand, counting down.
GATTTACGTGTTGCCAAAGTACTGAGCGCCGAAAAAGTGGAAGGAACCGATAAATTATTAAAGCTGCAGGTAGAATTGGGAAGTGAAACACGCCAGATGATTTCGGGCATTGCGCAACATTATACGGCTGAATCTCTCGTTGGAAAACTTATTGTAATTGTGGCCAATTTAAAGCCTGCCAAAATAAAGGGGATTGAAAGCTTTGGGATGCTGCTGGCTGCAAAAGACGGTGACAAGTTAGTGTTAGTAACTCCCGAAGCCCCTATAGGTTCTAATGCAAAAGTTGGCTAAACCCATTTTAATGGATGGCGCCATAGGCACCGAGCTCATCCGGCGTGGTATCAAGCTTGAGGGTGCCTCTTGTAAAATTAATCTCACACATCCTGATCTTGTTGCCCAAATCCATCGTGATTATTTAAAAGCCGGTAGCCAGATGCTGCTAACGAATACGTTTGGGTTAACGGTAGACGACGATTTAGAACCCCTTATCACAAAAGCTTATCAGCTCCTCCCAAAGGCCTCTATTGGTGCCTCTATCGCTCCACTCTTTACAGGAACAGAGGATCAACGAAAAAAATCCTATCAACAGCAATATACATGCCACATCAAACGCGCTCCGGATTTTATTATTCTGGAAACTTTTATCACAGCTGCAGAAGCAAGACTCGCCCTTGAATCTTACCCCCATACAAATATCCCTCTCATGATACTCTTTTCAAAAACTCAAAAGGGTTGGCTGATTAGCTCGGATGAAATCAAAAAACTGATTCAGGATTTTAAGCTCACACATGTGGGTTTTAATTGCAGTGACGGGCCTGCATCGGTAAAAGACATGTTTAGTAGTTTTAAAAATACAGAGGTAGAATTAATTGTTAAACCCAATACAGGGTTGCCGGCCATGTCGGATGATCAGTTTGTAGCAGAAATGAACTATTATATTGAAAATGGTGCCGCTTATATTGGTGGCTGCTGTGGCACAAGCCCCACTACAATTCACAGTTTAAAAGCAACTGTGACACAGCCCACTTCACGAGGGGCATGATCCTTTAAGGCTTTGGCGCATGCCTGTAAGGTAGCACCTGTTGTGGTCACATCATCAATCAACACTACTTTTTTATCTTTCAAAAGCTCCGGATTATCTTCAAACAAAAACGCCCCCTTCATATTTTGAAGTCGTTCTTCGCGACCTAAACCTACCTGCGGGGCTGTATCAATCACTCGTTTTAAAGAATCTCTTAAAAATGGAATTTTTGTTTTATGGGATACTTTTTCGACAATAAGAAGACTTTGATTATACCCACGCGCTTTTAATTTTTTTAGATGAAGAGGTACGGGGATTAAAAGATCTGCATCGCCCAAATAAGAAGACATGTGCTCTATCAATTGATTGGCTAAAAAAGAAACAGGCGAAAAATTATTTTCGTATTTTAATGAGGTAATTAAACTTGAGACTGGTTCATGGTACAAAGCCATGCTGCGCGACCAATCAAAATGAGGCTTGTTACGGATACACGCCGGGCAAGGATGGTTGTTGGGAACATTTTCTTCAAAAGGAAGGCCACAAAGGGTGCATTGCGGAGAAGAAATCCATTTTATTTTTTGAAAGCAGTTTTGACACAAAACCCCTTTGGATAATTCTCCACACGACAAACACGGAGAGGGGAAAAAAAAGGAAAGCATATTTAATTGATAATCAAACTATCACCCGTCATTTCTTTGGGTTTATCTATCCCCAAAATTTTAAGCATGGTAGGTGCCACATCACACAAACGTCCACCGGCGGATTTGAGTTTAACGCTTAACTGATTGGATACCACAATAAAAGGCACCAAATTAGTGGTATGTGCCGTATGTGGCTTGCCATTTTTATCGACCGTTTCTTCCGAATTGCCATGATCGGCTGTTACCAGCACAGTACCGTCCTTTTTGAGAACAGCCTCCACTACTTTTTTAATACAGGTATCCAGATAAGTAATCGCACGAATGATAGCATCTTCTTTTGCCGTATGCCCTACCATGTCGGCGTTGGCAAAATTTAGAATTACCACGTCGGTTTTATCTTCGTTAATCAATGGAATAACAGCATCGGCAATGGCACCCGCACTCATTTCGGGCTTTAAATCGTAAGTGGCCACTTCACGAGGCGATGGAATTAATACCCGTTCTTCATTTTTAAAAACTCCCTCACGCCCACCACCAAAAAAGAAAGTGACGTGCGCGTATTTTTCGGTTTCGGCAATACGGAGCTGACGCAAACCTTTTTCGCTGATAATTTCTGGAAAAATTCGCGTGGGCAAATTTGGAGAAAAAGCAACAGGGGCACTAAGCGCTTGATCGTAAGGAGCCATGCATACAAATGCCGATAACTGCGGCTCCTTTTTACGCTTAAAACCGTCAAAATTTTTGGTAACCAGTGCATGCGAAATTTCACGCGCCCGATCGGCTCTAAAATTGTAAAAAATGATAGCATCGCCATCCTGAACACTACCAACAGGCTTGCCGTTATGAAGCACAACTTTGGGCTTTATAAATTCATCTCCCAAATTTTGATCATATGATTTTTGAACAATTTCGCGGGCAGAAATTTCGCCCTCGGTTAAACTTCCGGTCAGCATATCAAAAGCTTGTTCCACACGATCCCATCGCTTATCGCGATCCATGGCATAAAAACGCCCACACACACTGGCAATTTTTCCCACACCAATTTCTTTGAGTTTATCTTCTAACGCATCAATATATTTAATACCGTCTTCGGGGGCTGTATCGCGACCGTCCATAAAACAATGGATAAAAACATTGTTAACGCCTTCACTTTTAGCCATTTGAATGAGCGCGTAGAGATGATCTTGGTGAGAATGCACAGCGCCATCCGATAATAAACCCATGAGATGCAAATTTTTGCCGGTGCCTTTAACAGCATGAATAGCCTGAAGCAAAAATTGGTTTTTAAAAAAACTGCCGTTTTCTATAGCCTGATAAATTTGAGATAAACCGGTATATACAATGGAACCGGCACCCAAATTCATGTGTCCTACTTCCGAATTCCCCATAATACCTTGAGGCAAACCAACAGCGGGTCCGGAGGCATCAATAGCGGTATTGGGATAGTTTTTAATAAGAGAATCAAAAAAAGGTTTTTGGGCCAGTTCAATCCCGTTATGGGTTTTATCTTTGCGTATACCCCAGCCATCCAAAATCATGAGTAGTAATGGTTTCATATTAATGATGATATTTTTCACCCTTTAACAGAGTATGGGCCCGGTAGAGTTGCTCTAAAAAAACCGTACGGGCCAGTTCGTGTGGCATGGTGAGTGCCGATAAACTTAAAAAACCATTGGCTCTTTTTTTAAGGCTGTCGCCCAAACCATACGAGCCACCAATCACAAAGACCATCTTCTTTTTTCCGGAACTGTAAAACTGATTTAAAAAAGAAGAAAAATTCTCGGTTGTATATTCTTTTCCTTTTACATCAAGGCCAATCACCTGATCGGCTGGGTCAATATGCTCTAAAAGAGATAGGGCTTCTTCCTCATTTCGTTTAGCAATATTCTCCGCTTTGGAGTCTTTTACTTCGATAATCTTAAACGAAATATAATGCGTAAGACGTCCGGCATAATCTTCACATACTTCCTTTAAAGCCTTATTCTTCAGTTTGCCAACTGTAATAAGATGAACTGCCGGCATTATAATTTAAGTGTCTTGGCATCGTGCCACAATTTTTCAAGGCGATAAAACTCGCGTGTTTCTTCTAAAAACAAGTGACACACCACATCGCCGTAATCAATTAATACCCATTGGCCACCCACTTTACCTTCTACACCAATAGCATATTTCCCAAATTCTCTTTTTAAATCCATGCTAATTTTATCGGCAATCGACACCACCTGACGGGTATTGGAGCTGGAAGCAATAATCACATAATCGGTAAAGCTAGACGTCCCCTGCATATCCAGTACCACGATATCAGTAGCCTTCATATCATCACAAATCTGATAAATACGAGTGACATGAGCCGGTGCCTGGTCTTTCTTTTTAACTGCTTTTACGAGTTTAGCCGGTACTTTCTTAACTGTTTTTTTAGAAACTACATTTTTAACCGCTTTCTTAACTACTTTTTTAACCGGTTTTTTTACAGCTTTCTTAACAGGTTTCTTACTTACTTTTTTTGTACTTTTTTTAGTTTTTTTCATATTAGATTCTCACCTGACCATCGCCTTTGACGACAAATTTTGTTGTTGTTAATTCTTCTAATCCCATCGGACCAAATGCATGCAGCTTGGTGGTAGAAATACCAATCTCAGCACCCAAACCTAACTCACCACCATCATTAAAACGGGTGGACGCGTTCACCACAATGCAACTGGAATCGAGCGAACGGATAAAAAGATCGGCATGATCAGCGTTTTGCGTAACAATAGCTTCAGTGTGCTTAGAACCATGCTTACGGATAAAATTGATAGCTTCGCCAATATTTTTAACCACTTTTACCGATAAAATTAAATCGAGATACTCTGTATCCCAATCGGCATCTTTTGCCTTTTTAAGCGTAGGAACAATTTTTAAAGCTTCCTTATCGGCACGTAGCTCTACACTCAGTTTATTAAAGTGCTTAGACATCATAGGCAAAAAGGATGGAGCAATTTTTTCGTGGATTAAAAGATTTTCTAAAGCATTACATACCCCCGGGCGCTGTACTTTAGAATTTTCAACAATTACACGGGCCATATCCATATCCGCCGATTCATCTACAAAAAGATTACACACCCCTTTATCGTGCTTGATAATGGGGATAGAAGAATGCTCTTCCATAAAGCGCATCAGCCCCTCGCCGCCGCGCGGAATGACTACGTCAATATATTGCGAAAGTTTGAGGAGATCAGTGAGCATCTTGCGATCGGGTGAGGGTACAAGAGAAATTACGGAGGAATCCAAATCATGCCTCTTTAAAACAGCCTGCAAAACCTTACCTAAAATTTGATTACTGTAAAATGCCTCGGAACCTCCGCGCAAGATAACCGCATTCCCCGATTTAAAACAAAGTCCAGCTGCATCTACCGTTACATTGGGACGCGATTCATAAACAACCGCAATAACCCCTAAAGGGATACGCATGCGACGGATTTTTAAACCATTGGGACGTTCCCATTCTTTTACAATTTGCCCTACCGGGTCGGGAAGCTTGGCTACTTCAACCAAACCTTTTGCCATATCGTGAACGCGCTTTTCATTAAGCTCTAAACGTTCCAACATAGCTCCTTTTAACCCCTTCTTTTTGGCAGCTTTTAAATCTTTTTCATTTTCCTTAATAATGGATGGCATTTCCTTTTTAATTTCTTCCGCCATTTCCATTAAAATTTGGTTTTTTTGATCGCTAGAAAGCGTAAGAAGCTCAGACGAAGCCTCGCGAGTAAGCCGTGCTAATTTTTGAATTGGTTTTTCTTTTTTTACTGCCATTTACTGCTCCTGTAATTTAAATAAAAACTGTCCCCACGTTTTTACCGCTAAAAATCTTTTTTAGTATATCTTTCTCAAGTCCACTGGCAAGCCAGGTGGCAATACCCGATTTTTTTGCAATTTGGGCAGCCTTTAATTTTGTTGTCATGCCACCCGTACTTTTTTGCGAAAGGGTTCCACCCGCTTTACTAAATGTTTTACTGTCAATACGGCTCACCACATCTAACCTGCTGGCTTTTGGATTTTTCTTGGGATCGCTATCATAAAAACCATCAATATCGCTTAAAATAATAAGCAAATCGGCGCCAACCAAATGCGCCACCATGGCCGAGAGCTGATCGTTATCACCCACTACAATTTCATCCACCGCCACTGAGTCGTTTTCGTTAATTATGGGAATACTTTTTGTTTTAAACAATTCGGTAAAAGTGTGTTTGGCCGTTGTATAATTTTTTTTGTTATGCAGCTCCTGACGTGTGAGTAAAATTTGCGCCACATGAATTTTGTAACGGGTAAATGCTTTACCATAAAGCTGCATTAACTTGGGTTGGCCCAAAGCTGCAGCCGCCTGCTTTTTACTAACTTCGCTTGGTCTTTTTTTAAGGCTTAAAATATCCATCCCGCAAGCAATAGCTCCAGATGAAACAAGTACCACATCTAAACCACGAGCATGCAAAAGCGATACCTGCCTGGCTATATCGTTAAAAAATTTTATCCGTAAACCTTTGTGGTTGGTAATAAGCCCACTCCCCACTTTAATAACCACACGATGGGTTTTAGAAATAATATTTTGGTGTGTTTTACTCATTTTTTTAATTCTGTCCCAATATACTTTAACAAATCTTTTAATCCGTCACGCGTTATAGAAGAAATAACAAAAACTTTCTTTTTCGTCTTCTTAAAAAGAGTGACCACTTTAGCTACCTCTTTTTTAGTTAATAAATCGGCTTTGGTAAGCAAAATAATTTGATTGCGTCTCTTAAACGACACATCAAAAGCATTAAGCTCTTTATTGATAAGCTGATAACGCTTGTAAGGTTCAAGGGGCTCATCGGGCCCCAGACTCACCAGATGCAAAAACACCTTGGTCCGTTCAATATGACGTAAAAATTGTATTCCCAAACCATGCCCTTCGTGGGCGCCTTCAATAAGCCCCGGAATATCGGCCATGGTAAACGATTGATAGCCTGGTAATTCCACCACCCCTAAATTGGGTGTAAGTGTGGTAAAGGGATAATCGGCAATTTTAGGATGTGCGTGACTAATGCTGGACAAAAGAGTTGATTTGCCGGCATTGGGCATTCCCACTAAACCTACGTCGGCCAATAACTTAAGTTCTAAACGAATACGACGCTCTACAGCTTCGCCACCCGGTTCGGCTTGGCGTGGGGCCTGGTTTACCGAACTTTTAAAAGCCGTATTGCCACGCCCGCCGCGGCCTCCCAAGGCTAATGTTACCACCTGATTTTCATCCACCAAATCGGCCAAAAGTTCTTCGGTATCGGCATCGTATATAAGAGTGCCCAAAGGTAATTCCAAAATTAAATCTTCACCCTGTCGCCCAGCTTTTAAACTACCCATTCCAATACCACCATCAGGGGCCTTAAAATGTTTTTTATATCTAAAATCCATAAGGGTTGAGAGTTTTTTAGTGGCTTTAGCCAAAACATCTCCACCACGCCCACCATTACCCCCATTGGGGCCACCCCGCGGCACATACTTTTCACGTCTAAACGCCACGCAACCCCGGCCCCCGGCCCCCGACTTAATTTCTATAATAGCTTCATCAACGAATTTCATATTTTTTCTCTATTAAGCAAATCTTAAGAGTAACCCACCCCAACCCTCCCTTAGTCTAAGGGAGGGGCTTTCTTTTCTCTCCCCCTTAGACTAAGGGAAAGTTAGAGGGGGTTATTCTCTCCAAAAAAAAAGGCCATCCTTGTGGGACGGCCTTTCGTATTTCATCTTACGTAACCCTTAAGCGGGTAACACATGTACTTTTCTTTTAGCACCCGAAGTTAAAGTAAACTTTACCTTCCCTTGAATTTTAGCAAACAAAGTATAATCGGTACCGCAACCTACGTTTAAACCAGGATGAATCTGTGTACCACGTTGACGTACAATGATTTCTCCAGCATTAACCAACTGACCACCATAACGCTTAACACCTAAACGTTGCCCGTGAGAATCGCGTCCGTTGCGTGTAGACCCGCCGGCCTTTTTGTGTGCCATAATGAATTCCTTAGAGCCTGTTAATTATCGCTTGGGAGAATGTTACAGGCTCTTATCCCCGAAGCGTAAGCGTAGTGGGATTAAGCCTGAATGGCTTGAATTTCTACTCTTGTTTCTAATTGACGATGACCTTGTTTTTTATGGTAACCTTTGCGGCGTTTAAACTTATAAACAATCACTTTATCACCTTTATCTTGCGATAAAATTTTGCCTGTTACCTTGGCTCCACTTAAAAAAGGAGCACCCACTTTGGTAGAATCGCCTGTTACTAATAACACCTTATCAAACACAACTTCACTACCGGCATCACCCACAAGTTTTTCTACAACAATTTTAGAACCTTTAGAAACCTGATACTGTTTACCGCCGGTTTGAATAACTGCTTGAATTTCCATAACTTATTACCTTTCAGCCCCTCAACGAGGGAGATCAACAAAACGAGGTGGGACCTTATTATTTTTTACAAGCTATTGTCAAGTAGAACCTGGGGAGGGGGTTAAGGCCTGGGGTTGCGATGTAGGGGCCACAATTTTTACAAAACTGCCGTTACTCACACGATCAAAACCAGAGGTTATTACCAAATCGTCCACACGCATATCGGCATTAATACCCACTTCTTTATCGCCAAAGGTTTGTACAATATCCACCGGGGTTTTAAGAGCCTTGTTAACCGATACTACATACACAAATTTTTGACCGGCCTCGTCCAAAACGGCTTGCTTGGGCACCACCAGCACTTTTTCGGATTTACGAGTTTTAATAATAGCCTCACCCGCCTGCCCGTCTTTAATGGCGTTTTTTTCGTTAGGAAAATTCATTTTTATCTCAAGAGTACCGGTAGCAGGATCAATGGAAGGACTTACATACGACACCACGCCTTGTACTTTTATATCGGTACTTCCAGCTGGAGTGGCCCACACTGTGATCATTTTATCTATGTAAGAACTAACATCCTGAGGCACATGAGCTTTAAGCGTGATGGGATTCAGTGAAATCAGATCAAACAATGGATCGCCTGCATTAAGAGGTCTTCCTTCTACAGCCGTTTTAGCTTTTACTATACCATCAAGCGGCGACAACAGAGTGAGTGACACCAGGCTTTGATTAAGCGTTTCAATTTCCTTATTAAGCCTGTCTATGGTTGCTAAGAGCACCTTTTCATCATCCTGAGGGGCTGTTTGGGGCACCGGTGGAGGCGGAGGCAACTCTTTTTTGGGAGCTTCTTCATTAACCTCTTCGTCTAAAAATATCTTGTCGGCTTCGGTGATGTTAGAATTTGGCGGGTTAAGTGCCTGCTGAATAAGCTTACGAACATTTTCAAGCTTGGCCTGGGCTTCTTTTAGTTCGGCCTGCTTGGTATCCAGTGCCAGCTGGGTTGATTGCGACTGCATAATAGCCAGCACATCACCCGTATGAACCGTATCGCCCTCATTCACATTAATTTTTTCAATTTGTCCACTTACAGCAGCGGTTACCAAAGCGCGGTCGGAAGCCATAAACTGCCCGGGTGCTATAACAGTACGCGCCATTTCTTCAAACCGGGGCGAATTGGCCTGTACCTCAAACACCACGTCGCCAGGGCCCGGTAGTGGTGGTCCCTTTTTGGCGGGCACACAAGGCTCGGCAAAAGTAATAGCAAACGCCAAAAAAGGATAAACAAAAACATGCAATTTGCGCATGGCTAATTAAAAGCATGGATATACGAGGGTGTCAAATTATGAATGGACGGCAACATGAGACTATATAATAAATATAATTATGATTGGAAACCCGCTCCTTTTAATTGCTGCCACCAAGCCCGAATGGAGCTTTTTAAAAAAGCATTATGCTGTTAGACAGCAAACAAAGTTTCCGCCTCTTTATCAGCTAAGCGAGCAGCTTTATTTATTACAAATCGGAATTGGAAAAGAAGCGGCCTTAAAAAATCTGGATCTCCTAAAACAAAGCATTAATTTACAGGATCATAAAATTCTCCACATTGGCTATTCTGGGGCTCTCATTCCCTCTTTAAAAACTGGTGATTTAATTATACCTGAGGAAAATTCTTTAACTTTAAACAATATCACAGCGACAAGCGGCTCGTTTACTTCAAGCTCCGTTATTTTAAAAAACAAAGCCGAAAAAGAAATCCTTCATCAGCAAACAAAAGCAATTGCCGTGGACATGGAATATGAAACGGTAAAAACGTGGGCTCAAGATAACAAAATGCCCTACACCGCTTTGCGTGTTATATTTGATGAATTAGAAGAAGATATCAGCTTCTTAGCCGAAAACCCCATGATGCATGAAAACGGCGATATCAGTGCCGGCAAAGCAGCCCTGGCATTTGCCAAAAAACCTAATAATATCATGAGTATACCAAAACTTCAAAAAATGGCTCACCGGGCTTCGCATAGCCTCGAAAAAGCTCTCATGCAGCTTTTTTTCTCTTAAGTAATCGTCAAAAAAGCCGTAAACTTTACGTAGCCTAAAAATATGCTAAAAAACCAAACCAACAAAAAAACATGGTATTGGCTTTACTTTGTACTGGCCGCCTTCGATCTGGTGACTATCGGTATCAGTCTCTTTTTAAACCACCAAATCATGGGGCTTTATCAGGGTTCTATCGATACTAACCAGCAATGGTCGCACCGTATTGAGGAGTATACACAACTGCAAATTTTGGGCGGAAAAGTAAACGCACCCGGAAACGATGTATTTGATTCCAGAGATGTTGTAAGCGAACAAAACAAGGCCAATTCCTCACTAACTACATTTAAGCAAGAAAGAGAAAAAGCCCTCATCGATGCCAGTTCAATAAGCACACCCGAATACCGCCAAAGAATAATTTTAGAGTTAGAAAAAATTGACACAAAAATGACCGAAATGAAAGATGAGGCTGATCTTATTTTTGGTTATTTTAGAAACGGCGAAGAAGCAAAAGCTGGCGAACGCATGGCCACCATGGATAGAAAGTATGCTTTTCTGAACGAAGCCTTTTTTCAACTCCAAAAAACAGCCTTCGAAATCCAAAATCAGGAATTTAGCAAACAGATTACCTTAGCACTCCAGTACCGCAGCTACGAATATTTAATTGTTGGTATTATTATTTTTATTGTGTGCGGAGTCACTTTTTACGGTCGCATGTTAAATAAGGAAATGCATAAACATGCAGCTGAACGTGAAGACATCCTCAATAAATTGGAACAAAAAAACCGTGAACTGGATTTAGCCTTAAATAAAGCCGAAACCATAAACGAGCAACTCACCAAAACTCAAAACCAGCTATTACAATCGCAAAAAATGGAGTCTATCGGCAAACTGGCCGGAGGTATTGCTCACGATTTTAATAATTTATTAGGCCCAATTTTGGGCTATGCCGACATGCTGGGAACCGAATTTCAGGATAATCCCAAAGCACAAAAAAGACTTTCTATTATTACGCAATCGGCCAAAAGAGCCGCCACACTCACCAAACAATTATTAGGTTTTGCCCGTGAAGGGAAATACGAAAAACGCGTTGTGAATATCAACAACCTGATTGAAGAATCCATCCTCATGCTCTCAAGTTCTATTGGTAAAGACATCACCATCAACAAAATACTCAGCCCCACCCTCTGGAATGTTGAGGGTGATAGCACACAGCTTATTCAGAGTATTATGAATTTATCTCTTAACGCACGCGATGCCATGCCTAAAGGAGGGACTATATCGTTTGAAACAAGCAATTTTACAGTCGATAAAAAATTCTGCGAATATAAAAAGCATTTAAAACCGGGGCCCCATGTAAAATTAAGCATTGCCGACACAGGAACTGGCATTCCAAAAGACGTTATTCATCGCATTTTTGACCCGTTTTTCACTACCAAAGATGTAGGTAAAGGAAGCGGGCTTGGACTATCGATGGTAATGGGCATTGTACAAAATCATGGCGGCGATATTTTTGTATACTCTGAAGAAGGCCGCGGCACTATGTTTACACTTTATTTACCAAGCTCGAATGCCGATTTAAGCGTAGACGTAGAAACAGAAAAAACATCTCCAGAAAAACTACATTCCTTAAAAGGTAAAACAGTGATGGTAGTTGACGACGAAGAAAACATGCGCAACATGGCTGGCGACATTTTGGAATTGCTAGGCATGCACGTTATAAAAGCCGAAAACGGCATCAAGGCTTTGGAAATTATCAATCAGCCAACTCAAGTTGATTTCCTTATTTTAGATATCATGATGCCCGAAATGGGTGGTATTGAACTTTATAAAACTCTCAAATCTTTGGGGCACAAGCAGCCAGTCATTTTTGCAAGTGGCTACACCGCCAACGCCGAAATATCGGAGCTACTCAAAAACCCTGCTACATCTTTTATTCAAAAACCTTTTAAAATGGATTCCTTTATCGAACAACTGGCAACGGCAGTGATGGGATAAAATAAAAGAAATTTAAGGCATAAAATAATTACCCTTATCAGAAAAAGAAGCTTTAAAAACCGAAACTGCCTTCTCTTTAAACAAATGCACTACATGCAATGTTTTTAAATTTAAACGGTGAGCCGCCACTAGAATATTTTTAACACCCTCTGGCGAAAGATCGGTGAGAGGAATTTTTTTATCTACCAAGCCATCCGCATAACGCTCGCACACCTGTTGCATATACAAATGCTGCGCCGCCAAAATTTCATGTCCTTTTTTAAATACTGACTTACTCATTTTTCTTTCTTTTAAATAGAGGCTTTCCAGAGCTTCTACTGTAAAAACTGAACCACTTTTTACTAAAATCTGACGTTCATCGTCTAACGGCTCCAAACCAGGCGTCACACCAAAAATAGACGCTACTTCTTCATCACCATCAATACCTACAAACGCTGCATGCCGCACCACGGGACCATCTTGCCGGTGTAAGTCTTGAGGAACGCCTCTTTTTAAGGCCAGTTGTGCACTGCAAAGCATGGCTTCTTCATGAATAAAACCACAAACTTCCTGTGCCAAGAGCAAAGCTTCTCGTGAATCGTATGGAATTCCCATTTCCATCAACACCATAGCCCACCCACAAATATTTAAACTTAAGCGCGCTACATCAATTTCCTTTTCAAGGCCAGACGAAAGGCAAAGGACATTATCTAAAAAATGTACAGCACGATAAACGGCATTTTTTAACAACCCCCAATTTAAATTACCATCGTGTACACAAGAAAAAATATTGAGTGAGCCCAGTAACGTTTTGTTTCCAGGTTTAAAAGCTTGCGCATGACAAGGGTGAATAAGAAATGAATTGGCATCACCCGGAGTAGCCGCAATTTGATGTGGAAAATAAAATTTAAGTTCTCCATCGCGGCTTAAAAGATCCACAAATTTTTCTAAAAAGAAATTTACAGGTACTTTACGTACCAGAGAGCCCGTCCGTGGATTTAATAGACTAACAAAATCATCCTGATTTAACGCCTGTAAAAACTCACGGTCTGGGGCAAATATGCCTTTAAAAAAATTTTGATTTTCAAGAAGCGCATTTAAAAATAGATCACTTTGTGGATGCGATAAACTTAAAGAAACACTATGAGTTGTAGAGCCGGATACAGGATACAGTTGTAAACCCTGAGCATAAAATTTAAGTAATTCTTGAGGATTAACGGCATTTAATGTTTTACCACCAATAACATCGCCTGCCGCTCGCAATTTTAATTCAATAAATGAAGAACGCCCTGCTTGATGATTTTCAATTAAATGTTGTAAGCCCTCGCTTAGCGAGCTTGCCTGATCTTCCACCGTAAAAGCAGGAGATGTTTGCGGCCATAACGAGCCTAAGTGAGACAGCACATCTAAGGTTGGTAAAAAAACTCCTGATGCTAAAAAATTATACCATTCATTTTCAATTTTATCTGAATTTAAGCGTGGGTCAAAATGGATATCGGCTTGGGTAAGCGCGCGTGCTGCACGTTCTAAAATGCCATCACAAAACTCTTGAACATTCCCACCAAAATCACGCTTGGCTGCTACTGATACAATTTTTTGCTGGGCATCGGGCAAATAGGAAATAGCTTCTTTTTGAACAAGCGGGATAACTTCGGGAGCAGCTTTCTTTTTTTCTTCAGCTGGAAGCAAAACCCTTAATACATCTTGTGATAAAATGGGATGATGCCCGTTTGTTTTATTTTCTTCCGTGGCAGCAACATCGTCTGCCAAACCCAGTGCCACTAATTTTTCGGTAACAATGGCATTTAAGGTATCGGTGGTAAGAACACCAATGCGGCGGTTAAAAATTTCTTTTTCCACCTCATCCCCTACAAGCTTTGCAATATTGGATGTGATTTTTGAATTGCCCAAATTGAGAAGTTCGCGAACCAACACATCCCGTTTAAATTTCATGCCTTTTTGTGAAAAAAGTGGGGTTATTTTTTTAACCGCAATAGGAGAATTTGTTTTGGACGAAAACCAAGCCATTTCTTTGGCATAGTGGGGATTGGAACCGAAGTCAATAGGGCTAAAACTGAACGCTTTGAATGGACTTAAGAACTTTTTTGGTAATAGTGGTGAGCGGGTACTCTTGAAGTTGAGTAATAGCAATCCAACTTCCTGCCTGCTTGGGCTTTTGAGACATTTTTTCTATTACAGGCCAAACGGTAATCCGCTTATTCATAATGGCATGTTTTACCGGTTTTATGTCTGTTCTTTGAGGGCGGCTTTCTTCTAACGGGAACTCCCACATCATCCCATTTACTTCACCTTGGGCGCGCTGGGTAAGCCAGTAGGATTTTTTATGTTGATAAACAAAGCAGGTAAGATTGACGTCCATGTATTTTGTTTTTTTGACTTTGATAGGAAGCAAATGAACCTGATTTGATTTATAAGCCGTGCATCCATCACGTAGCGGGCATAAAAGACATTGCGTATTTTTAGGTGTACACACGGTAGCACCCAATTCCATCACGGCCTGATTAAAATCACCTGGGCGTTTTTTATCGATAAGTTCTTTCATGATGTCGCGGACCATTTCGCGAGTTTTAGGCAGCATGATGTCATCCCCAATTCCTTTATAGCGGGCAACCACTCGCAACACATTGCCATCAACCACCGGGATCACTTCACCAAAAGCTATACTGGCAACGGCTGCCGAGGCGTAATCGCCCAAACCTGGAAGTGTTTTGAGTTGTGCGGCAGTAGACGGAAGTTTACCGTTAAATTCCCCAACAACTTTCTGCGCTGCTTTTTTAAGATTACGCACGCGCGAGTAATAACCAAGACCTGCCCATAATTTGAGAAGCTGATCTTCGGGAGCTGTTGCTAAATCTTTTAGTGTAGGGAGTGTTTGAATAAAACGCTCATAATAAGGAATTACCGTAGCAACAGTTGTTTGCTGCAACATCGCTTCGGATATCCAAATAAAATAGGGATTAGTGGTATGCCGCCAGGGCAAATCGCGTTTACAGCGATCGTACCAGGAGAGTAGATTTTTTGAAAATGGGGGCATGACTCACAGATAGTGAAAGTCATGCCCCTAATCAAGATCAAAAGGATTAAATATCCTGAGGTTTTACTGTGCTACGACGATTTGCCTTTGTGCGTTCAATAGCACGGTCAATGGCAGCATACACAGCATTGCTGATAGCGCCAATGGCATCGCCCGAGGTTTGGCATTTTTTGGATTTGATATAAGCTTTTACTTTGCTGGCAACAACCAGCACTTCTTTAGAAGATTTCTTGGCCATAAATAAGTCCTTTATAAAGTTAGGGTTAAAATTAAAGAGAGGTGTATTGTGGTGATTTTAGAGGGAAAGATCAAATATTATTTTACGGGTTATCTGTAAAACTAAAACCCGTCACAAACCCAGGTTTTTACTTCTTCTTCACCGTCTTCTACCGTAACACCCATATTATACAGTTCCATACTCATGTCTTTTAAATCGCTTCGCATACGGTCGTAGTCGTGAGCATAAAGTACTTTGGCCGCGTTCGCGTTACAGGCTGCTCGGTCGGTATTATAATAATAAGGTTCGTTTCCATCGTAATAAGCCGGCTCGTCAAAACGTGCCAGTTTAGTGTTAAAAGACTGGCAAAGGGTTTTTATTTGCTGGCAACTGCTGGACGTTTTATTGGTGCAAAATTTATCATAAGCTTTTTTAAACTGGGTGTTCACGGTTGCAGCCCAGCGTAAATCAATAGCTCCCTGACCCAAACCCATAAACTGGTAGGTGGGAATTGATGTTCCTTTGGCCGGATAAACCGTGCGCATTTCAACCGTAGGCATCTGAGGGCTCTCCACAAAGGGATCCCCCATTCCCGGGTAGCTCCAATTATAGGTAAAGGCCATAGCCCCATCCAAACGGCTGTTAAATAGAAAAAAACCAAAATAAGTGCGATTTAATTGCGGGTGTTCAAAATATGATTGAAAGTAGAACTTTTCCTCCTTGATATGACGCTGCCTGGCCTCAACCTGTTCCCCTTCAAAATCGGCTCTTCTGGCATCAATTATTGTATTTAAATCACGGCTAATAGAATCATAAATAATATTCTTTCCAGTCGCATCCATCTGACAGGTCATGTTACTGGTAGCTGAAATTGAAGAATGCCAAATATCGGTGAGCGGATCCAATAACGTACCGTCATTTGCCATATACTTGCCATCTTCATAAAAACATTCGTTTATAAATTGATAAGAATTATAATTCTGACAATATTGAGCAGATAGATTTTTATCCTTACACGTCCATCCCCCAGGGGTTGGACATGATAAAGTAAAACGTGTCATCACTGCCGCATCCCACAAAGTATCCGAGGCACAAGCATTTGGCGTTTCTAAGGCTCTATCTGTGCAAATAGTCTTAATAGTTTGGGTATCACTCGCAACATTTTGGCAATCACATTGTGTATCTAATACCCTTTCCAAAACACTACGCCCCGAATTGCTAATAAGAGTGGGCATCTCCAGCCCCAGAGATCCAAATTTATTTTTCATCTCCGCCATCATCTCCAAATGGGCTTTCATTCTCAAATCGTTAAAAGGCTCATCGGTTCCGGCAAAAACAGGCAAATTAGATCCAAACTTGCTTATTGAGTTAGCAGTGAGTGTTTTTAGATCAATATTTTTATTATAATTCATGGTGTATTGATCGAAGCGCAAACCATCATTAAGGCCTTTTCCACTCAACAGATCTAAAGTTCTGTCGGAAACATTGTTTTCATCGTAGATATTGTTCATCCCAATAAAATTAAACCCGTTTTCAAGCATAAGATTGAAATCATTTTTCATGAGGCCAACATTCATTTTACCGGAATAAAAAAATGGCAAGCGATACCACATCCCCACCGCTTGCCATGGCTTCACAAAAGGAACTGGATGCACCGTGAGTGATACAGGAACATCCCCCACAACATGATCCTTACTTCTAAAAACCATTCGTCCAAAATACGAACCATTTTCTGTACCCGGAACCGGCTTTATAAAATTAACAATAGTTTTAAATTGCCCTGGTAAAATTTGAGTTGAAAAATCTGGCGAAGTGTCTGGGGGAAAATACTGCAAAACAGTATCATCCATTAAACAGAAAAAAGAAGCCCCTTTACTCACCTTAATACTCTGGGCATTTAATCCATCCAGCGTGTTGTTACAGATCTCAAAATTGGTATCAAACAATATATTTTGCGATAACACTCCAGACGCAGATAAGGAATTTTCCGTTACAGTAAATTCTTCAAATGTATAGCTGGATTTATAAAATGTAACGTTCAGTTCTTGATCGCGCGGAAGCATTAAAAGCGGATACGGAGATGTTGATGCCCCCTTAGGAAAGGGAGCTGGAAGAGTGGATTTATTGATATTGCCCGCTTCACTTAAGGTAACCACTGTTGAATTAGTAGTGGCCGTCACTCTTACCTCCAGTTCAACCTCACCTCCCTGTAAAAATGATTCCGAAGAAAGATATATAATTTTTTTAATGCTCCCTACTGTTAAATAGCCCCTGTAAAATGCAGTATCGGGCATAAGTTTTCCATTAGTATACATGTAGGCAACACTATCTAATATAAGCTGAAACTGTTTGTCGGGGCTTTCCATATTAAATAATATTTTAGCAGCCGGCTCTCTGGCATACTCCACTACATTGGTATAGGGCGTAGTAAATTTTACGTTGATGACTAAACTTTGAGTGGAATCTTGCTTGGCCGATTTTCCCGACTTGATCACTACAGGGCCTTGCGGCATAAACCCCTCATCACTCAAAGTTTCTGGAAATAAAAAATATCCCTTCAAACTATCTGCATCATTCTTAAGTAACATTTCGGGAGCTTCCACATTAACCCATGCTCCGGAAGATTTTTTTTCCAAATGCTTCCAGTTTTTAGCCACATAGCTCTCTAACTCAGCAGGATTTTCAACCGCCGTATACATACCATCCTTCAGTTGGTAAAAATCTTCTAGATCCACATCCACATCATCTAAATTTTGCGCAGTATCATTTTGGAGTGTAAAACCCTGAGTTATCATTTCACCTTGTGCTAATGTCATGGTTACAGTTGCAGGATTTATCTCTACATCAAATTGTTTCATGACATCGGGCGTACATGCTGTGTTTCCACACAAACTGTTTAATGATTTTACTTTGAGTAAACCGGGATGTTTAAAAAAGCGTAGATCGTTATCATAAAAAGCGGGCTCTTTTAAAAAATCGGGAAGAGGAGCCGGGGGAGGCTCCACACATTTGGGATCACTTGAACCAGGGGGACATTCTTCTACCGGCTTGCCCTTATCGTCATTAGGCACAAAACCATCATGATTGCCCGCACACGAAATCAAACAACATGATAAGATAAGAAAAAAATATACCCGAAAAATGCCCATACGGGCTTAATATTCAAATTTGATGCCAATTATAATGATAAGATAAATCTATAAGCTATTGATTTTATTTGATGTTTTAAAGCGCTCCAACCCCCAGAAGTGTCAATAAAAACAGCATTTTGGAAGAATTTTCAATTTGAGAGAAATGAACTAACGCCGTGAAAAACGACGACGCCCCGGTTTAAGACGTTCGCGATTAATATCGTTTAAAATCATTTTCCGTTTATCCATCCCGGCATTTGCATTGCCACCTACTGTAGAAGGCAATTGAAGCGACAAGGCTTCGCGGTGCATGGGTGTTATAGAAAGAGTCTGCTTAATCACGCGTTCAATATCTTTAATGTCGCGTTTTTCGTCCGGCGTGGCAAATGAGATGGCTTTTCCGGCGCGTCCAGCACGTCCCGTGCGGCCAATGCGATGCACATAATCTTCGGAATTGCCGGGCAAATCGTAGTTTACGACCAACTCAATGTGGCTCACATCAATACCACGAGCAGCAATATCGGTAGCCACAAGTATACGGTACTTGCCGGTTTTAAAACCTTCCAAGGCTTCTTTACGCTGACCCAAACTGCGATCGGCATGAATTTCGGCGGCACTGTATCCCTTTTGAATAAGAATACGTTTAATGCGATGGGCGCCATGTTTGGTACGCGAAAAAATAAGTACCGTTCCCACATGCTTTTTTAAGATATCATCTAAGATGGGCATTTTGCCTTCACGATCCACCATAATAATTTCTTGTTCCACTTTTTCGGCCGTGGTTCCAGCACGTGCTACTTCTACACGTACCGGAAGTGACATAAAATTTTTGGTAATATTGACAATGCCCTCGGGCATGGTGGCAGAAAATACAAAAGTTTGTTTTTTACGAACCACGCTTTTTAAAATGCGGTTTACTTGGGGAGCAAAACCCATGTCTAGCATACGGTCGGCTTCGTCCAAAACTAAAAGCTCAATATCGGCCAACGAAATGGTTCCTTCTTGCATGTGGTCTAAAAGGCGTCCGGGAGTGGCAATAATAATGCGCGGTTTGTATCGTTTTAAATCGTCCACTTGGCGGTTCATGGATTCACCACCAATAAGCACCACACTGGTAAGCCCCATGGGTTTGGCAAGTAACTTCATGGTATCGTTTACCTGAATAGCCAATTCGCGTGTGGGCACCAATACAAGTGCGCGTCCCGGTAACTGTTGCAAACGCTGCACCAGCGGGATGGAAAACGCCAAGGTTTTACCGGTACCGGTTTGCGCTATTCCAATAATATCTTTTCCTTCCAGCCCTACCGGGATGGATTGTTCTTGAATGGGGGTGGGAGTATGAAATTTGAGATGGTTTAAAAGCTCCATCACTTTAGGGGCAATGCCCAAGCCTGTAAATTTGCTATCCACAGGAGTATCTGTTTGTGTCATAAAATATTCACAGTATTTCTATCATTTAATGAGACAACTTTAGACTCAGGAGATGCCGAAATGCTGAAGGCGGTAAACCTAACAATAATTACTTAAAATTAATAGCTTTTTTGCTAAATTTCATGGAAAATATTGAAATCTATGAAGTTTATCTTTCTATCTCTTATGTTACTGGCTACACCTGCTTTGGCCAAAGACAAGGCTTCTAAACCCGCAGAACGCGCCATATACCACAACAACCAGTGCGTTACCGCCATGCACGATGGCAATAATGAGCGCGCTATTTTTGAATGTAAAACAGCAACCGAGGTGTCGCCTAGCTATGTAGAGGCCTGGAACAACTTGGGGCTAGCCTATAAATTTAAAGGTCAAATGGAGCTTGCTACACAAGCGCTGCAAAAAGCCATTAGTCTCGATTCTAAATACGCTTCTCCCTATAATCATTTGGGAACCATCTATTATAGCTTGGGCCGTTTTGATGATGCCATTAGCGAATTTAAAAAGGCCATCAAATATAACAAACAGTTTAGCGATGCTTTTTATAACATGGGACTTACTTATGTGGCCATGGGCCCAAAGGATCCAGAAAAAAGAAAACTAGCTATTAACGCACTCATTCAGGCCACCACCTTTAATGCCGAACATCCTTATGCGCATCATGAACTGGCAAAGTTGTTTCAAGAAAATGGCGATACCGAAAAAGCCATTATTCGCTATAAACTTGCGTTAGAAATAAATCCCCAATTAAACGAAGCCTGGGTAAATTTGGCCAATTTATATACAAAAACAGGTGAAACCTTAAAGGCACAACAAGCTCTCTCGCATGCCATGTCAAACGAGCCCGATTCACCAGAAGCTCATCTCAATATGGGCGTGAGTTTTTTAAAGGAAAAAAATTACGCGATGGCGCTTAACGAATTTGACAAAGTAGTGGCCAAAATGCCCGCCAACGAGAAAGCCTATTTTAACGCCGGCTTTGCCCATTATAACTTGGCACTCATGGCCAAAAATAACGGGAATGGAGGCGAAGCCAATAGCCATTTTGCCGAAGCGGTTAAAGCCTATATGTCGGCCCTTAAATTAAAACCCAATTTTACCGATGCCGCATTTAGTGTAGGCTATACCTACCAAAGCGATGGCAAAACCGATGAAGCACTTAAATGGTATCAAAAAACATTGGAGCTTGATGCAAACCATGCGCGTACTCTTTTTACCTTGGGCAACTTGTACCAACAAACCGGCGATAAAACCAAGGCCGCACAATACTTGTGTACTTTATCTAAACTAAAAACCGTAGATATTCCTCTGGACAGAGAGAAACTCAAAGTGCAAATAACACAATTAGGCGGATGCCCTAAATAATCACGAAAAAATGCCAAAATTTACCATTAAAAACCGCAAAACAGGCACCTCGCAAAGTGTTCATGTAAAAAAAGACCAAATTTTAATTGGTCGTCGTGGTAAAAACGATATTTCGCTTGATAGCGAAACCATCTCGCGCAAGCACGCCGAAATTATTCGCATGAATAACGATTTTTATTTGGTTGATTTAGAGAGCGGTAACGGCACCCTGCTTAATAACAAAGCTTTAAAACCACACGAAAAAAATTTACTGACCGATAAAGACAATATCCGTGTAGAGGAATTTGATATTAGTTTTGAAATTACCGAGGAAGACCAGGGAATTTTTGAAGATCAAACCGATTCGGGTATTATTGAAATTAAGATGATTAAAAAAGTGCTGTCGGCGCTTGATGTAGAAGCCCTGCCACGTCTAGAAGGGATTTCTCCCGAAACAAAAGGCCGCAAAGTAACATTAACAGACGACATCCCAGAATTAGCTATTGGCCGTGACCCTACCTGCCAGTTTTCAATTGATTCCAACGTGATTAGCCGTAAACACGCCGTTTTAAGCCGCAAATGGGGCGGCATTACTCTTACCGACAACAATAGCAAAAACGGAACTTATGTTAATAACCGCAAGGTTAATGAAGCCACGTTAAAAGATGGCGATACCATTACGCTAGGAACCATCAAATTTTTGTTTCGTAACCCTCAAGATATTGACATGGAAGCTTTAACGCGTGATTACGAAAACAAAGCCAAGCTAGAAGCTGAAAAATTAAGACCTGTAGAAGAAGAAAAGCCTCAACCAAAAAAAGAAGAACCCAAAAAAGAAGAACAGATTTCGCCAGCTGCTAAAATGAGCGTTGAAG
This sequence comes from bacterium, assembly GCA_019695305.1. Classification (NCBI taxonomy): domain Bacteria; species bacterium. The sequence continues at coordinate 65,391 of JAIBAG010000008.1, read as the reverse complement.
ATAAAAAGGAAGAACCTAAACCGGACGCCAAACCCGAAACAAAACCCGAACCAGAAGTTAAAGCTGAAGAACCTAAAAAAGAAGAAACACCAAAAAGTGAAGAAAAATCGGGCGAGCCCGAAACACCAGAAGCACCCAAACCCACCGGCCCCAAATTAAAATTTGATACGCTAGAGATTGTTCTCATGGCTGCTGGGGGAATTATTTTGGTAGCAGCTTTAGGGTTAATTCTTTATTTATTATAAAAAAGCCCTTTCCCCGGTAAAATTTTTTTCTGATTTTGTTCTGTGGACCGCTCACCCAAAACCAAGCAACCCCAAAAGAAAACTCATGCCCCAGCCGGAGGGCCCCACGCAGTGGGACCGGCGATATCCAGCACAAACCGTCAACAACAAGCGGTCCTTTCAAAATCAGAAAAAAATTTTACCGGGAAAGGGCGATCCACGCAAATATCAAACAAAAATAGCATTCTGAGGATCTTTAGGTTTCTCTTCATTTTTCATTTCGTAAACCAGAGTCAGTACTTCGGCAACAGCTTCGTAAAGCTCTTCCGGAATTTCCTCGCCAATTTCCAAATGTAAAAGCGACCACGCTAGCGGAATATTGCGAATAACCGGCACGCCTTCAGCTTCGGCAATTTCAATCATCCACTCCGCAAATTTACGCTGACCCTTCATGGTGAGCGTAGGAGAAGCCATTTCAGCTTTATCGTATTGCAACGCACAGGCAACATGGGTAGGGTTAGTAACCACTACATCTGCTTTTTTTACCGCTTGTTTGGCATCTCCAAAAGCCATCTCGCGATGAAGTCTTTTACGCTCACCTTTTACCGCCGGATCACCTTCGTCTTGCTTATACTCGCGCTTCACTTCATCTTTAGACATGCGCATATTTTTCATAAAATCCCAACGCTGCAACGCATAATCTAAACCCGAAATCACAATAAAGCAGATAAACACTTTTACTAAAAATTCGGTAATAATATCACTCGTAATACCAGCCGAAATCATCATATCAACGCGCGATGACTGAATAACGGCATCCAGTGCCTTATAAATAGAGGTGTAGGCCAAATAAAAAACCACGGCAATTTTGGCGATATTTTTAACAAGCTCAATAAGCACCGTTACCTTAAACATGTTTTTTAAGCCTTCAATAGGGTTTAGGCGTTCAGGCTTGGGCGTTAACGGATCACCCGTAAAAATAGCCCCCACTTGTAAAAGCCCTGCCAAATAACCCACCACCACCCCGGTAAGTAAAATAGGCAACAGGGTTTTAATCATGGTAAACGTTCCCAGTTTTCCAAGCTCGTACACCACAGCCCACGTTATTTCATTTTGTCCGATGGATTTAAAGCAGAGTTCAAAATACCTTTTAAATTCGCCCGCCATGTAACTCATAGAGGCAGCCATGGCAATAAAGCATAACACTAAAACTGCCACCTGGCTTACATCCTTACTTTTAGGCACCTGCCCTTTGTCGCGGGCTTCCCTTAAGCGTTTGGGGGTCGCGTCTTCGGTTTTCTCTTGGGATGAATCGTCGGCCATAATTTACCTATAAATGAGTGTACATGGTTTGGATGAACCTTAAAAGTACTCTTAGTAGTATTATCGGCAAATTAAGGGGGTAAAGTTGCGGGAAAAAGAGAGTTTTTGGAGAATATTACCGAGGAATCAGCACCTGAACATCGGTTTTTTTAAAATCTTTATCGAGGGTTAAGAGGGGGCAGCCTTCATCCATCGCCAGCGCATAGGCAAAGCAATCGCCGAGATTGATGGGATATTTATCGCGAGCCACAGCCACCACTTGCACATGTTTTATTTGAGGAGGAACATACCGTATTGGTTTTGAAAGAACATTGGTCTCAATTGTTTTATAAAGTTGGGGTTGGTATTTTTTAACAAGAATAAATACCTCGGCCAAATTAACCGTACTCATTCTCCATTGCCCCTTGTGAAGATCCAGTTGTTCTAAAACCCAGGAAGCCGTAGGTTCGTTAAATAAAACAGATAAAAGAGCCGAGGTATCAATAACCATTTATTCTCCCCACAATTCATCTTCATCCGCTATAGTTGGAATTCCTTTTGGAGGCACCCTAAGCCCTATTCCCAAAAGGTCCGAAAAATCGGCCTTGGGCGTTTTCTTTTTACGCATTTCCAGCGCTTCGGCCACAGCCTGCTTAATAGCCTTGGTTTTTTGCTTAATGCCGGTTTTTTTCATGTACTCCTTGATAGAGTTTTCAAGCCAATTTTAATGCGAATTTAAACGCCTAAGCTGCACTTCGTTTTTGAACTCGCGAGAAGAGCGGCTTAAACTCTTAATGAGTAAATAAAAAAACACGAGATGACAGAGCCCGCATCCTAAAATTGATTGATCACTATCTTCAAACTCAGCCATGGGAAATATATAAGTAATATCAAATACTTATTCCTTAAAAATTGATCAAAAAAACCAAAAGAAATATTTGACTCATGCGCCTTCCGCATGGTAATCCCGCCTCCACTTTGGATAAAGAACCAAACGATCAACAGGAGAACCAAAGCTTTTATAAAGCTTTCGCCATTTACGGTGCGGTTGGGTTTCAGTTGGTTTTGTCCATTGTAGCCGGATTATGGCTGGGGGGCTTGGCCGATACTCATTTTAACACCAAACCCTGGATTGCCATTGCTGGTATTGTAACAGGAGCCGTCGTTGGTTTTTACAACCTGGTCAGATTGTTAAACCGCTACAGCAACAACGAATGATTAGCACAACTACACAAACAGTATCTAAAGAAGAACTTATCCCGCTTCATACTGTACAAAAAATAGCGCTTACATATGCTGTTCTTGGCCTTATTGTTTCGGCTTATTTATTTTGGCCTTCGTTTTCTGTAATTGGTGGTTTTACTACAGGTGCTATTGTTGGTATTTGTAATTTTAGATTTATTAAATTTTTTGTGGAAAAACTACTGGCTCCCGAAGCTCCCAAAGCTTCAGTTGGTTTTTTGTTTTTCCTTAAAATCATCGGCCTTATTGCCTTGTCGGGCTTTATGATTTTACAGGTGCGCGTCAACACCATGGCTTTTGTAGCCGGTTTTGGTGCCATCATTGTTGGTATTATTGGCGAGAGCGTTCGCAGTGTTTTTGTCCCCAGAAAGGAAAATTAATAAAATGGAACACGGTCTTAATTTATTTGCCACCTTCTTGCATATCCCTCATGAATATATACACGTTTTTACCGGCGCCTTTGTAGGAACTCTTATTATAATTGCAGCCCTCATTTATCGTGCTAACTTAGGCACGGTAGAAGAAGAACTTGTTCCCGATGGCCGTTTATCTCTCAAAAACTTATTCCAATCTATCACTCAAGGAGTATTGGAATTGATGGAAAGCATTATTGGCCACGATGCAAAATATTATTTCCCTATAATTGGTGCAGTGTTTGTTTACGTACTGTTCAACAATTTATTAGGCGCTATCCCAGGTTTTGACCCTGCTACTGGTAATGTAAATACCAACTACGCCGTGTCTATTGTTGTTTTTGTTTATTACAACTATGTGGGCATACGTGAACAAGGTTTGGTCAATTACTTAAAACATTTTATGGGCCCAGTTTTATGGATTGCCCCTCTTTTATTTGCCATCGAATTAGTATCGCATGCTGTACGCCCCGTTACGTTGGCCGTTCGTTTGTATGCCAATTTAACCGGTGACCATATTGTTCTTGGAATTTTTTCGGGGCTTGTGCCCCTTATTGTCCCTATTGTTTTTATGGCCTTTGGAATTTTCGTAGCTTTGGTCCAGGCCTTTGTGTTTTCGCTTCTGTCTACCATTTATATTGGTTTGGCCGTAGCACACGAAGAACACTGATTGACCTAAAACCGTTTTTTAAAACGGTGACGGGTTTTCGGCAAAATATCTGTTCAACCTTGCAATGGTGCTAGGCGGGACAGACCGACAGTGTCTGGCTCTACAAAATTCCGGCGTATAGAAACATTTTATTTGGAGAAACGTATGAAAAAACTGCTCAGCATTTTGAGTTTAATTGTAGCTCAGTTTGGCATTGTTGGCTTGGCTATGGCCGAAGAAACCGCTAAAGCCGCTTCTAGCGACAGCGCCGGTTTAATTGCTATTGGCGCCGCCATTTCTATGGGCTTAGGTGCTTTAGGTGGCGCTTTAGGCCAAGGCAAAGCTGCTTCGGCTGCTTTGGAAGGTATTGCTCGTAATCCTGGTGCACAATCGAAAGTACAAACTCCCATGATCTTGGGTTTGGCTCTTATCGAATCTCTCGTGCTCCTCTCTTTCGTTATTGCCTTCATGTTAGTAGGCAAGCTGTAATTTTTATGTAACACCTAGGGGCCCCTTTGGGGCCCCTATTTTTTTATGAAGAAGATTTTTTTTGTTTTACTTCTTATTTCATCCCTTCCGCTTCATGCCGCGGATGATTCCGAATATAAAAAACTCACCAAACAATTTGAAGATTTAACCGATAAAGGCAAATTTGACAGCGCACTCACCATAGCTCTTAGCGCTCTAGACAATGCTATTAAAATTTTTCCGGCTACCGATGAAAACTTGGCAAAAGCCTATAACAATGTAGCCGAACTGGAACGTCATTTGGGAAAATACCCCGAGGCCGAAGCTCATTATATAAAGGCCTTAGAGCTTGAAAAAACACGCCCCGGCGCCACTAAAGAAAATATTGCGGTGCGCTACAACAATTTAGCTCTTAATTATTTGGATATTGAAGACACCGCAAAGGCCAAAATCAATTTAACCGAAGCACAAAACTTATTAACCGGCGTAAGTACCGACAGCGAAATTTTAGCCCGTGTGCATGCTAATTTGGCCGATGTAGCGCGCTTAGAGGGCAATGCCAGCGAAGCCGAAACACAATATGCACAGGCCATCAGTGTGTTATCTAAAAAAGAAAACGACAACGCTCTCTTTTTAGCCCAGGTTTATAACAATCAGGGACTTCTTTTTAAAAATTTGCGACGCTTCGACGAAGCTACTATTGCCCTTAATAAAGGAATTGCCCTTTATATTAAAAAAGAAGGCGACAAAAGCGCCGATGTTTATTTAAGCCAGATCAATTTAGCGTCTGTCTATAAAGTTCAGGGGAAATATAAAGAGGCCGAACCCATTTATCAAAAAGCACTGGCCGGTTTGGAAAAAGTTTTAGGTCCATCACACCCACAAATACCGCGAGTGCTCAATAATTTTTCGGGGCTCTACTTTTTGCAGGGCCAATTTGGCTTAGCCGAGGGCTTGGTAAAAAGAGCCTTGGCCATTGCCGAACAAAATTATGGACTCATCAATCATCCCGATATCATGACCTCACTTAAAAATTTAGAGCTTATTTATGTGGAAACGGGTAACGTGCCTGCTATCGACAAAATACACGAAAAAATGAATCTTGTGCGTTATGGCCCTGCCGAGGGACAAACACTTCCTCCTAAACCCACAATAACAAAGGATATGGAAACTTAATATGGCCGTTACTAAACACAAAACTCATTCTAAAATGGCCAAACTTTCGGAACTCATTCAAACCGAAGAAGGCTACGCCACAAGCTTTGATGGCACTAAAATTTGGTACCGTTCTGTAGGCAGCGGGCATCCCATTGTTTGTTGCAACGGTTTGGGCTGCTCCACTTTTTATTTTCACTACATCGAAAATTATTTTAAGCGTCACTATCGTGTTATCACCTTCGATTATCGTGGACACGGGAAATCGGAAAACCCGGCTAAAAAAGAAAATCATACTATTGAAAGCTTAGTGGCCGATTTAAAATGCGTGTTTGATGCCCTGGGGGTTAAAAAAGCAACACTCGTAGGCCACAGCATGGGCGTTCAAATTTTATTTGAGTTTTACTCACGCTACAAACAATATTGCGACGCTTTAATTCCTTGTTTTGGGACCTTTGCTAAACCCATTGATACTTTCATGGATTTTCCGGCTTCCAAATATGTGTTTGAAGTTATTTACCACTTTAACCACACATTTCCAAAAATTGCCAAACTGTTGGGCCGGCTTATGATGAAAAACCCGCTTTGGTTTCAGGTGGGTGGCGCTCTTAATGTGATGAAACCTTATTTGGTAGATAAAAAAATAATGGAGCAATACATCGATCACATTATTAATGTTGATCCGGTTTTTTTATCAAGCTTAACCAAAAGTTTACAACATCACGATGCCGAAGACAGCCTTAAAAAAATAACAGTGCCAACACTTATTATGGGTGCCGAAGACGATAATTTTACACCGTTGTGGGTTTCTAAAAAAATGCACCATCTTATTCCCCGATCGGAACTTTTTATTGTTAAAAAAGGGAGCCACGTAGCCCTTGTAGAACAACCCGAACTCATCAATTTGCGCATTGAAAAATTTTTGGAAGAACGTTTAGGCAAAAAATCATCCCCCAGGCGTCAAAAAATTAACCAAATCGTCAAAAAACGCATCACTCAGGCTATAAAAAAAAATAAGAAATAATAATTTAAGATTTGTCAGCTCTCCCAATGTCCCGTACAATTTTTATGTATCTCTATTTCAATAAAGGGGGAAGCCATGTGGAAAAAAACCACGGCTCTGCTATTTTTAATATTCTGTTCGAGCTGCGCCACTAATATTGCATCCAACTTGGAATGCGCTCGAAGCGAAATAAACAACAGCAATTTTGATGAGGCCATAACGTGCGCTCAAAATGTTCTAGAGGATGACCCGGGGCATATTGAGGCTACCAGTCTTTTAGCATCGGCCTACGCTGGACGAAGCGGCATCGATTTTACAGCGTTAGCCGTTGCCTTGCTCGATTTAGACAGCTCGGATGAAACCAATTTTCAACTTGTTACTGATACACTTCCCGAAGATGCCGATTTATCTGATTTGCGTTTGGCTATTGAAACCCTAGAGAACCTATCTGGTATTACCGAAAGCTCTTTACCCGAAGAATCGGATTTGGCCGATGCCGCTTTTAATTTGGGGATGCTGAAAGCTGCAGAGCATTTTTTGTTAGGCATTTATGAATCGGATTATTTTGCTACTTTTGACGTCACACTTATTTCAGATGATGCCCGCATTTTAGCGCAGGAAGATTTAATCGATTTTGATACCTTGCTTGTGAATAGTGGTATTAGCGAAGGAGAAAGCTTTATTGAAGAAATCAGACAAACGTACTGCATCTTAGAACCAATTTCAGCGGGTGAAGGATTTACACAAGAGGAATTTCAGGCTCTGGTAGGCTGTCAGTTATCGGATAATCCTGAAACTTTCGATACAACTTTACTTACTGCCGACATTGTAAATTGCAGTCAGCTCGATCCGGATAGTCAAACACCGGATGTTACCGACTGCATCAATAACGACACTACTTTATGAAGGATGTTGTATGAAACTTTTTTTTAAAATTTTCTTTTTAATAATTTTGATGAGTTTTTCTTTTATTACTTATGCTCAAAACATGGCTTTGAGACACTCACCACGCATTATGCAGGGAATTCGCCCCACCAGCATGGGCGGTGCATTCATTGCCATGGATGGCACTGATGAAAATGCACTTTTTTATAATCCAGCCGCCATCAACGATTATGAAAAAAAGGTGCACATGCAGTTTTTATTACCATCGCTTGAATTTTCGTACAAAGGTATTCCTTTTTTATCGTCAAACCTGGTGGGATTAGCCGGTGACTTGGGTGATGCCGACGGCAATGATGCCGAACAAGTACGCATTTTTGACCGTTTTTCAAACTTGCATACAGGACGTTTTGAAGAAGTTGCAGCCCACGGCTCTATTGCTACTTTTATGCATAAATTTTTAGCGGCTTCTCTATTTTATGATAATCGTACATCGGTTTATGTGGTGAATCCTGTAACCAGCACCATTCAATTTGAAGCTATTAGTCATTTTGGTTTGCAAGTGGGTTCTTCCTATAGTTTTTTTGAAGATGCCTTAAAGGTGGGGGCTTCTCTTAAGTTTATAGGACGTCATTTAATAGACGATAATATTACCGCACGCGATATTATTAACAGCGGCGGATTTGGAAATGCTCTCGATTTGGAACGTTTTGGTTTTGGCATTGGCGGCGATATTGGCATAAAGGCCAAAATGCCCTTCATTAAGGGTAAGGCCTGGCAATATTTAGATCCTACTTTTGCTGTTACCGTACAAAATATTGGAGATACCCGTTTTTTTGTAGGAGATGACGTAGGTCGTCTTAAAGAATCTACAACAGCCGGTTTTGCCCTGCATCCTAACTACTGGAAGCTAAAAACAGCTTTAGCAGTTGATTTTACCGATCTGGAACGTCGCACCGACATTATCACAAAACTTCATGCTGGCTACGAAGTAAGCTGGCCAGATATTTCCAAAGCAATTAAATCTATGTCGGTCCGTATTGGCACCAACCAAGGATATATTACAGGTGGATTTGGAATGGATTTTAAATATTTCAAATTTAATCTCGCCACCTATGGACGTGAAGTGGGAGAAAAAACTCACCAGAAAGAATCGCGTATGTATGGTTTTCAACTAGCGGCAGGTTTTTAAAAATAAGATTTTTCCCTACACACCTGGGCACCTCCCGCACATACGCATAATTTTAACTCTCATTTTGATCGGCAAAAAATGCCAAAACAGCAACATAAAAAGGTAAAAATACACCCCACTAAAATAACTTAACGGGTCAGTTTTTACCTCAAACCTAGAAAAAACCATTAATTTTAAGCCTTTAAAATAATCCCTTTTTTTCGTCAAAAGTGTACGCAATTTGCTTCTATAAACCAGTACCGGGGGAATCGGAGGGTGTTAAGGCACAATTTTATACTTATAAAGGATACCGACTTATGCTTTTTTCCATCCATAAAAAAATTCTTCTAACTATTCTATTGGGCTTTTCCTTATTGGGAACAGGCTGTGGCGGTTGTTCTGGAAGTGCTGGAGGCTCTTCGGCCCCTGGCTCCGAACTACCAGGATTTGAAAATGGTCCTGTGGACATACCCATCAGTTCTGCAAAGGACATCGATTCTGATGTAAAAGATGTCACCTTTATACCAGATGTTAATGAAAGTCTACTTCCTGCTGGAGCATCGTCTGATGATTATATTGGTACAGTAACTTTTAATTCATCTAGTGGTGGTTGCTCATTACTTGCCGGAGCTTATAATGGTGACACAGGTAGTTGTATTTCAAGCGATGGAATAGAAGATCATTCAGGTGATAGTTTTGATAGCTGTTATTCCTACGCAATTCATGAAAATTTGATAGGTGTTCCTCTAGCATTTGCCATTTATCAAGATGCAACTGAGGCATGTCAGGATAACGCCAATACCGGCTTATATACAATTGTGCGTATAGATTCTGTTCCAGATGAATTGGGTGGCGGATACACCATGACAGAATTTGCCTCTAACTCCAGCAATCTTCAAGCTAACGTACGCGGTGAAATTCCCTTCGGATTTACAGGAACAGGCGACAGTTTAAAAGTAGTATTTGGCACGCGCAATAGTGCAAATGAAGTTATCATTAAAACAGTCACGCTTGTAGACAAAGACTACGACGTTCTAAATACTTCTGAGGGAACTACATTATCTGCCAACATAGATCGTTTTAAAATGTCAAACGATGGCACAAAATTGGTAGCTATCGATGAAGACAATAATACCTATTATTATAATGGAACATCAATCAGCAGCTTTTCTTTAGAAGGTATTACAAATGACTCCATTTTAGACATGGATGAATATGGACGTTATTTAACTTACAGCCGCCAGAATGAATCGCTTGATACAATGTATGTATCCATGCGCGATATGCAAGAAGGTAGTAATTTTGATTTGGCAACAGACTTAACTACCATTGATGCTGATGAAGTAACAAGTCTAGTACTTGTCAATCAAGCAGCCGTTTTCCTGGTATCGCATGATACAGGATCTAACTATAATTTCATTTTTGGTGATTTTGGAACCTCTGCCGCTGGAAATGGTGACGCTAGCTTCGATATGTTTTATGGATCAACCAGCAATATTTCCAACGCAAAGGCGTTTGATTATTCTGGCCAAACTACTGGGGCTTATCGTTGCTTTAGAAGCGAAGATGGTGATGGCAATAGCATCTTTGGAATCTGCATGATCGAAAACACCAGCATCATCGACCCTCCCGATGGATACACCATAACTTCTTTTGACACTTCACTGGAGAGAAACCGTTTTATTTATGCAATCCGCCCTGCAGGCGATAGCGATAACACTCGTTCTCAAATTTTTATTCAAGAAATCGGAGAAGATGCAGCCTATGTAGGCCCAGGCTGGTCTCCTTTATTTGCAAAAACTTCTGTTAACGATGCCGATACTATTGCCTATCTCCAATATCATAGCAGCTCTAGTACCGAGTATCCTCAGGTTGCAGTTAAGGATTTGGGTCTTTCTTCCAGCTACAGCACGTTAGCTGCTCGCAATACATTTGACACCATCGACTTTGGCGATTCTGCCAATATGTGGAGAGAATTTTCAGGCGGCTGTTGGCCACGGACTTACAGCATAGTGGATGATGACCGCAGCAAAGGAACCATTAATGCCGTAACTGGCTATTACGTTGCCCCTGGATCAGCTGCCTCTGTGGTCATTAAAGCCACCGACTGTAGCGGAACCGAAGTGAGCTACCAATCCATCAGTGTTGAAGAAGGTGGCGAAGGGCAAGAAAACGGCGGTGGTGATAGCAACGATACCTTTATTGCCGCTTATTTTAATGGAGATGTCGATAACTTGAGTGGCCTATATTTTGAAGCCGATGAAATAACTAACTCTCAAATTGCACCACTTATATCGGCATCCAGTATCGAAACCATCAGCTTTGTCTACAACCAAACCATCGACCAATCTGATTTCACGAACAAGTTTTATTATGAAAATGGAACTCAATGCACCTTAGGAGAAATCTACCAACCTGGAGGCACTTACGGAATCTGGAATCCATGGGTCGACCCTGTTGATATTGCTTTAGGCAGTGGTAATGACGAATGGATGAACGGACACGATAACAGTGTGACCGCCGATGCAATCACCATTGATGGCAACACCTACACCATTGATATTACAAAAGCCTTTCAATCACGAGCCAATGGAGCTGTAGATGCTTACGAGGGAGTCAATGGCATTCTCAGCCCGGATGATGATTATACAGAAATTGTAGAATGGACTGGAACAGGCGATAATCGATGTATTCGTTTTGGGCAATATATCCTTGGAGCAGATGACTTGTATTTCCAGTTTAATGATACAGATCTGTAATAGAGCGACGGCGGGCTGCAACACCTTTGGTGTGGGTTGCTACAAGTGGTATGGGGCCCGGATGATGACCATATCCCTATGGCTACCGATGCCAACGGCAGTGTAGTGTTTGATGAAGACAGCACCAATACGCGCTCGATGTTCTTTAGATATTATTAATAAGAGGGTTAAGAATAAAGCCGTCTTGGGATAAATACCGGGGCGGCTTTGTTTCATTTTAAGAGGCAAAAACTGCCAATTTTAGATTTTTATGAGGTTATTTTGTACCTACCCCAATTCTTGTTTAAACACCTTAAAAAACAAAATCAGAAGAAAACACTAAAGAACTTAAACGCTTATAAAAGCCCCCTATTTTAGAAGTTTTGGGTACCAATTTTGCACCATATGGGGGTGGGCAAAACAGGAAACATTAACCTTAATAGAGTATCATCTATGACTTTTTCCATCCTTAAAAAATTACTTGTAATAACCATGATTCTTTCTTTTGCTACTCTTACCGCTTGCGGAGGCGCTGCCGGAGGCTCTTCGGGCGGAGGGCTTAATACCGGTTCTTTTACGGGAGACGGCCCCATCAGTTTGGATGTGCCTTTGGCTAAAGATTCCAATGCCGGTATCAAAAATCTTACCTTTACTCCATCAGTAGATGTTAACGGAGCTGTTGGACACATCGATTTTAATGCCAACGACGATGCCTGTCATTTGGCCAATATTTATGTGGATGGTGATGCCGTAGCGGTAGCCGAAACCGATGGTAACAATCCCTGTAATTTTACCTACAATGTTCCCACCGAATATCTAGATATTCCTTTTGCCATTGCTATTGATGATGGTGCTAATGGAGATATTGGCGAACCGGCCTATGTAAAAGTAAGTCTTAATACCAATCCTTTAATTGAAGATGATTACATTTTTACGCAGTACGCTACCAACGCTTACAATTTGCGCAAAACAGATCAAGCCTACATCCCCATTTCCATTCAAAAAGTAACAATAGATGAAGACACCGGCCCAGAAACAGCCATTTTGTATGCCGCCACCACCGTTAATGATGATGAATCTTTACTGGCCCGTCGTTACTCGGATAACTACGAAATTAGAGTTGATGATCCCGATTCTAACCCCATTTTATCGCGTATTAATCGCTTTCAATCGGCCAATGGCAAAGTGGCTATGTTAGACAACTCCAATAACTTCTACTTTTTTGACGGCACCACTTTGGCAAAGCATGATCTTTCGGTAACCATTGGTGATGATTCCATTATCAGTTTCGAAGAGTCGGGACATAAGATAGCCATTACTACCAATAACTATGTAAGCCTGATTGATGCATCCGATTTTTCGTACATTCCCATTGCTGCCGACTTAACCAATTATACTTTTAGCGGCGGTATCACCACCATGGCCTTCATGAATCAATCGGGTGTATTTGCCGTAGGCAAAAGATCAAATACTTATTATTTTGCTTACCTCGATATGAGCCGCCCCATTGCCGGTGCAGGTGATGCTCAAGGGGAAGATTTTTATCAAGACTCCAATACTATTTTAAACGCCCGTGGCGTTGAACGAGGAGGGGTAGCTTTGTGTGATGTAGGAAGCGACCGTTATGGTATTTGCTATCTTGATCAAGAAGGCTTAACCGTTATAGTAAGTCCTCCAACTAACTACACCATTACTTCTTTCGATTTATCTATTGCCCGCATAGGTTATTTGGTATTTGCCGCCCAGCCCGGCACCAAAACAACAGCCGATGCCGATACAACTCATGCCGATTCTATTATAGGGTATTACAACATTACCCATGGTAGTGATCCTGTTTATTTTGACAAAGGTTACACACCCATTTTTGCCAACTCGGGCGTAGACGATGAATTAAAAATTGCCTACATCAGTAACGTAGGCGACACACCCGAAGTTGCCAAAAGAGATTTACATATTACAGATGGTTTAACCGCACAATACACGGCCATTGCCCTCAACGAAGATGCTTCCACAAATTATAACCCAAGTGACGTCTTTAACGTATCCGACAAATTTACCGGCGGTTGCTGGCCGCGTACTTATACAGAAACCACTTCTACCGATGGCACGGTAGATTTAGTAACGGGTTATGCGGTAGCACCGTCAACCGAAACAACCTTTAGCGTACAAGCTACCGACTGTGCCGGTAACACCGTTACCAAAGATTTTGCTATTAGCAGTGGTGGTGGTGGTGGCGGCGGTGGTGGTGGTGGCGGTGGAAACGATATCTACGAATTAATGGAAATAAACTTTGATACCACTGGAGGGGGCGTAGCCGGCAATTGCCCTACAGTTGGAGCTTGCGATATCTTTGCCGAAAGAGAACAATTCTCCTATTTTGGTGGTATTGATGAGATTCGGGTTGGGACCACAGATCCCGCCGGATTAACCGATTGGGATGCCTCTACCGTTAACAGTGCCCATATCCCTGTTTATCAAATTAGCTGTTCCGACGGAACGGAAATAGCCGGGCCTCTTGATTTAACTTATACTGAAGAAGGCGATACCCCGGGGCGTGTTAATCAAATCAACATCAGCAATGGTGGCGATTCATTTGAATATGGCTGCTATAAAATTGTTTGGGGCGGTGCTGGTGGAACTAATGCTCCCGTTGCCAAACGCAACAGTACCGATGTAACCTTTGATGGAACGGATGGCTACAACATATTCTTTGAACTGGAAGCTCCCACTTATACGCTTAACGGATTCCGTTTTGAAGGCGGTGCCGGTAACGATAACTTGCTGTGTGGTTCAGTTGTGAACTGCGATACCATTGCAGAAAGAATATCAGGATTCATGACTAATCCCGGAATTGATGATATTCGCTTAGGAATTACCACAAGCGCTACTCTCACGGGTTGGGTGGATGGTACCGTTAGCAGTGCTTATATTCCAATTTACGAAGTTAATTGTGGTGATGGCAGTCACATTGGCGGGGCCTTAAACTTAACCTATACCGAAGGCCAGTCTTCCGGATATGCTGATGCCGGATTAATCGTTGTTACCGATCCGCTGGACCAAATTACAGAAAATAAATGTTACGAAATTGTCTGGGGACCGGATGACGATCATCTTCCTATTGGAGAAGATGCTATCGGCAATATCGAGTTTGATATCACTAATACCAGCCGTTCGATGTTTTTTGAGTATCTTTAATAAGAGGGTTATTCACACTACCGCCCTGGCATAAAACCAAGGCGGTAGTGTTTTATTTTGAGAGGTAAAATCTTCCAAAAACCACTCTGTTTGAGGTATTTTTTTACCCTGTTCCTTTGCCTTTTTTAACTTATCCCTGAAAAATATCCGTAATTTCATACTCTTATATAGGCTCATTTTTTATCCATAGAGGTACAAAGATTGCACTCTTAGATAGACCTAGGGGAATGGGTATTTTTAAATAACAAAGGATTTCTCCAATGGCTTCCATCCGCACAAAATTTATCTTCGCTTTAGTGTTGGCTTTAAGTTTTCTTACAGCATGTGGCAGTGCAGGGGGCGGCGGTAGCGTATTGGGAGGCAACTTAACCGAAGGCCCCGTAGACTTACCCATTATTCTGGCCAAGGATATTATTCCAGGAGTAAAAGACGTCACCTTTGATAGCGACACGTTTACCATCAGTTTTGTGTCACAAGACGGCTCCTGCAATTACAATGCAGTAGCCTACGTAGGCAACACAGCCGACAGCCTCTTTGATGCCGATGATGACTGCACCTACCGTTACGTGATAAACGAAAGTAACATTGCAGAGGGAACAGGCGCCACAACGCCCATCTCTTTTGTTCTCACCAGTGCCTCAGCCATTGCCAATGATATTACAGCCGGTATGCCTACTACTCTTGTAATTCAGCATAACCCGGATGGCCTGGATGGTTATTATGTGACTGTTGTACGCTCTAACGTAAATAATTTATTTGCAAATGTCAGTGGCACCGGAAAACCTTTTGGTTTTATTAACTCCGATGACGAACTGAAATTGTTTTATCCTGCTGTTAACACCGATGGAGACAATGCCATCATCACACAACGAGTGAGTGATGGTTATATTGCTCAACTCACCACCACTTCTTCTCTGGTTAACCGCACGGCTTATAGCGAATATGCCTCCAAAATTTTATTGGTAGGCGATGACAACATCGTTTCGTATTGGAATGGAACCGCCCTTTCCACAAACCTGTCGCTGAGCATTGGTGATGATTCCGTATTCTCCATGGATCCCAAGGGGCATCATGTGGTGTACAGCAAACTCAATTCCGAAAATCGCTATGTCCTTACCGCTTATGTATTATCAACAGCTACCAGTGTAAGCCTGTTTGATGACGACACAACTTATGATCATGATGTGATCAAGGAAATTAGCAGCACCCAGATACTTATCAGCTATATTGGCTTGGATGGTACAAGCTATAACTTCCATTCAGGGTCTTTGGCTATACCTCTTTCGGATTTGGGAACACCTGTTGGAACCGATATGACATATTTTGATGATAACCTCTTCTCTACATCAACAGAGATATCAAATCTCAGAAATAACAGTCTTTTAGGGGGGTTTTATATCAGTGAGGGCAATTTATATTATCAGGAAACAAAAGTGCTCGATTACACCAGTTACGATATCAGCCGTTTTGACATGGCCATTAACGGCTCTTTTCTGGTTTTATCAAAAAACACAAGCGGCAGTTCCGATATAGCCACATCCATTATTGATGTATGCCCACTGCCAAGCGATTATTCAACAATCACAACCAACGCTTTAAATGACGACTGTTATTCCGATGGTCCTGGTTACTACCCTGTTACCAGTAAAACACATGGCAACCATCTTACTTATGCCCTTTTGTTTTCACTCAATGGTTCCACACAGGTTACTACACGTGATATCAGTACAACTTCACACGCCACACCTTATACCGATATTGCCTTATCTGAAAATGGGAATGATTCTTTCACAGCTATTGTCAATGATGTAGGCCCTTACTTTTATAGCGCTCTCGAAAACATCAGTGGTGGAGAAGCACCTTACAGTTGTGAAATTATTAATAGCGGTGTTGGAACTCTGGATCCTGATACCTGTGTTGTTGTTACTACACAAGCCGCAGTGAATTTAAATCCTACACTACCTGTCATTCGCATAACCGATGCCGGAAGTCATACACCTGTAGATATCACAACGGAAGGTGGTGGTGGTGGCGAGAATAACATTACTGTGGACTCCGTCACTTGCGACGGTAATTCTATTATCACTGGTACTTCGGCAGCTTTAGCTCCTGCCATTGGTTCGTGTAGTAATATTGTGGTAACCTACAGTGACGCTTACGATGGCACTACAGTAAACAACCTCGTTGCTCAACATGATTTAGCCATGGATGCATATGGACTGGGTTTATATGCTACTGATGGCATAAACAACATCAATTATAGCGATGATATATCAGATGAAGATACCGGCATTTACCGGGCTTCGTTTGATGCATTACCTTCAGGAGGTTACCGCGTAATGTTTTCTGTAGAAGGTGCTAATGCGGAAAATGTCACTTTCTATTTTAGTATCCCCTAACGCCAATAAACGGATACTAAGCCTTGCGCACCTGAATATACGCCGCAGACAAAAGCTTAAGCGGCAAATCACCCATGGGGTATTTGGCATTATACACTACTTCTTTAATTCCCGAATTGATGATCATCTTGGTGCACATGAGGCAGGGCGAAAATGTTGTATAGAGCGTAGATTCTTTAATTTGCATGCCATGATACGCCGATTGCACTATCGCGTTTTCTTCGGCATGCGAGCACAAACATTCATCTAAATTAGCTCCAGAATTACCAAAAGAATTACAGCGCGGGCATCCGCCTTCGTTGCAATTAGTTATCCCGCGCGGAGTGCCGTTATAGCCGGTAGAAATCACACGTTTGTCGCGCACAATCACCGCCGCCACTTTGCGTTTAACGCAATTACTGCGCAGTGCCACAACCTTGGCAATGTTCATGAAATATTCGTCCCAGCTAGGGCGTGTGTTTTTTTTTGAAAGGTCTTGAATAAGAATACGCAAACGATCTTCTAACTGAGCAAGCGTGGTATCGTTCACAATATCATGATCGGCAAGAGCAATGGTTTGATTGAGTTGCTGTTTTAACGGATCGGCACTTTCCGCTTCGGCCTTTTCAAGTTTTTTAAAGGCTTCTAAATTGGTAGGGTCATTTTCACGGCCACGCGCTTTCATCCGTTCAAAACGTACTTCTTCGGGAGCCGATACACGGATAAGGCAAAAATCAACACGGCGTTTTAAGCTATGCACTTCGGCAGGATTCCGGATGGAATCAATCACATAATTTTTTTCGGGATCGAGCTTGTTAAAAATTTTATCGGCTAAAACAGAGGCCCCGCCTTCTACACGTAAACGATTACCGGTTTCAATCAGTGTATCACGCGATATTTGAAGGCCGCGAGCTTTAATATCGTCACGAATCACATCGGACAGGGAGTGATAAATAAAACCCCACTTTTGTAATATATTTGCTAATTCACCCTTGCCTGCGCCGTTTTTTCCGGTAAGTCCAATAATCATATTCTTTTTGGCTATGCCAATTTTTTGTAAATATCAACCATTAATCCTATACTCACCAATGGTCTTTTTTAGTTCTAAGCCACCCCACAAACTCCTCTGGAGCACTACCACCATAGCCCTGAGCCTTCAGTTTAGAGGTGAATAAATGATCATCCCAGCGCATGAAGGGATTCAATTTTTTCTCACTGGCTATAGTGGTTGGAACTTTGGTTTTATGAGCAATAGCCTTTTGAAGAAGCACATTCCCCGGCTCTAATTCCAAAGCAAACTGCATATTTTTTTCGGTATACTCATGCCCGCAATAAACCAAGGTATTATCGGGCAAATTTTTGAGTTTATTTAAAGCAGCATACATCAGCCCAGGCGTCCCCTCAAATAAACGCCCGCACCCACAGGCAAAAAGTGTATCACCACAAAAAAGCGCTCCATGCCCATAAAATGCAATATGGCCCAATGTGTGAGCAGGAATATCCAAAACACGAAACTGCAAAGAGGGCGCACTGCCATGCGCCCCTACACAGACAACATCACCTTCTTTTAAAGCATGTGTCTGCCTGGGAACTCTCCCCTTATTAAAATCGTATAAACTTCCGTAAACAGGAATATCAAACTGCAACAGTAACTCCTCATTCCCCGCCACATGATCGGGATGATGATGCGTGCACCAGATAGCTACTGGTTTTAAATTTTCGTCTTTTATTTTTTTAAGAACAGGATCTACTTCGGGGCAATCCACAATCACACACTCGCGCGTCTTTTCATCCACTATCAAATAAGTGTAATTATCAAATAAGGTTGGAACCAAAAAAACACGCATAAAAAAATCTCGCCCACCCAAAATAAAAAAGCGTTCTTCTCTCTTTTTATTTTTTCATTTTGTGTTTAAACCGCCCTGCTATCATCAGGCAAACAAAAAATGTCTTTCACATGCCTGCGAGGTCGCGCAGCCCAAGCGTTATGAGGCAAACGTAAGATGAAAAAGAGGTTTATGCAAAATGAAAAAATAAAAAGAGGGAAGGACGCGCACCCTTAAGTATGGTACTCCGCGTTCAAATTAATGTAATCGTAAGTCAAATCGGACATGTAAACAAAGAAAGAAGCTTTCCCCACACCCACATCTACCGTAATTTCCAAATCCTGCTTCTTCATGTAATTTTGAAGTGCCTTAAAATTATCGCTGGGTCCAATAACACCCTGCCCATTTTTAACCACCATGTGCGGTCCAATAGATACTTTAAGTTTTTCCTGCACCACATGCGCCCCTGAATATCCCACAGCGGCCATAATGCGCCCCCAGTTAGGGTCGCAGCCAAAAAGGGCTGTTTTTACCAATGGAGAATTACCAATGGAGTAAGCAATTTTACGTGCCTCGGCCACCGTTTTAGCGCCGTTAATAAATACTTTTGTACATTTAGTTGCGCCCTCGCCGTCCAAAGTAATTTTGCGCGCCATCTCATCCAAGAGCTCGGTCATTTGTTTTTCAACTTTGCGCCCGGCGGCGCTATCGGCCGTAAAAGTTTTGTTACCCGCCAGGCCATTAGCCATTACTAAAACAGTATCGTTCGTAGAGGTATCGCCGTCTACAGTAATGCGGTTTAACGTTTGACCCACAGCCCGTCTAAAAATAGTGCGCAGAGTTGCTTGAGTAAAATTTAAGTTAGTGATCACGTAAGCCAGCATGGTGGCCATATTAGGGCACAACATGCCGGCGCCTTTGGCCATCACACCAATCACATATTTTTTGCCGCCAATCTCCCCTTTTACCCACGCGTATTTAGGATACTCATCGGTGGTCATAATGCCTTTGGCCGCCACCACAAAATTACCGGGCCCCAAATGCTGGGTTGATTTACCCAAACCTTTAATCAGCTTTTTCATGGGTAATTTATCGCCAATTTTACCGGTGGAACAAACAAGCACACGGCTAGCGTCCATACCAAAAATACGAGCGGCTTCTTTTTGAGTTTGATACGCGTTTTTAAGACCGATGGAACCGGTGCAGGCATTGGCTACACCGCTGTTAATCACCACCATTTGCCCAAAACCTTTTTTAACCACCTCACGGCACACGGTAACAGGAGCTGCAAAAACTTTATTGGTGGTAAAAACACCGTCCACTAAGGTTTTAGGATTTTCGGAGTAAATAAGAGTGAGATCTTTTTTCTTGGGATCATCTTTAATACCACAGTGAATACCCGAAAATTGAAAACCAGGAATGATTATGTTGTGTAAAGTCATAAAATAAGAGTAACCCACCTCTGTCTCGTCCCTTAATCTAAGGGAGAAAGACTTGCCACCCAAAACATAGCAGAACATTCCCCCCTTAAATTAAGGGGGGCCAGGGGGGTTACGCTCCGTGACACTTTTTATATTTTTTCCCACTCCCACACGGGCAATCATCGTTACGTCCTACTTTTGGCATATCCCGCACCATTGTTTCAACTTTCTTTTTTGCACTAGCCTGGCCCAGTGTGGCCGCAGCTTCAGAACCCATGCTGGCACTTTCGGCTTTTTCCATTTTCATGGGCATTGTTTTCTTTTCTTTAATTTCTACATCTTCCTGCTTTTCAATTTGAACTTTAAAAATACGTTGCACGGCATCTTCGGCAAAACGAACCATCATTCCTTCAAATAAAGCAAAACCCTCTTTTTTATACTCCAAACGCGGGTCTTTTTGACCATAACCTCTTAGTCCAATACCCTCACGCAAATGATCCATGGCCAAAAGATGATCTTTCCAGAGTGAATCAAGCGTTTGCAGCATGAAAAAACGTTCCACCTGGCGCATCACAGTGTCGCCATATTGTTTTTCTTTAGCATCGTAAGTGGCATGAGCCGTATCGTAAATTTTTTGCCCTATGCTATCGGCATCGGTATGCGCATGTTCGTCAATAGGAATAGTAAAACCAAACTGATCTTTTAATTTTTCTTCAAAACCTTCCTTATTAAATTCGTCCCCGCCGCGCGCACCAAATTCTTGCGATACACTATCAGCCAGCATGTCAATCATATCTAAAACCGTATCGCGTGTATCGGCACCCAATAAAATATCTTTGCGCTTTTTATACACTGTAGTGCGCTGCTGATTCATCACGTCGTCGTATTCCAAAACGGTTTTACGCATGTCAAAATGATGCGCTTCCACTTTCTTTTGGGCATTTTCAATAGCCTTAGAAATCCACGAGTGTTCAATGGTTTCATCTTCTTCCATACCCAGTTTTTCCATTACATTGGCAATACGGTCGGAACCAAAAATGCGCATAAGATCGTCATCAAGCGCTACATAAAAACGGGTACTGCCCGGATCGCCTTGGCGGCCCGCACGGCCACGCAGCTGGTTATCGATACGACGCGATTCGTGGCGTTCGGTACCAATGATAATAAGCCCGCCCTTTTCCACCACCTTGGCACGTTCGGCCTCGCACTGCTTTTTGTATTTTTCCAAAACCGTTTTGTATTGGTCGCTTGTAATATCAACATCGTGTCCCAACTCGGCCTTGGCTAAAAATTCGGCATTACCACCCAGCACAATATCGGTACCGCGGCCAGCCATGTTGGTAGATACGGTAACTGCACCATAGCGCCCCGCTTGTGCCACAATTTCGGCTTCTTTTTCGTGATGTTTGGCATTTAAAACATTGTGGGGCACACCTCTGCGCTTGAGCATGTCGGACAGAATTTCCGATTTTTCAATAGCAATGGTGCCCACCAAAATGGGACGTCCTTCATCGTGGAGTGTTTTAATATCTTCTACCACGGCCTTAAACTTGGCCTTCATGTTTTTATAAATAACGTCGTTTAAATCTTCACGCACATTCGAACGGTTTGTAGGAATAGCAACAACTTCAAGATTATAAATTTTGGCAAACTCCGGAGCTTCAGTATCGGCCGTTCCCGTCATACCCGAAAGCTTTTTGTACATACGAAAATAATTTTGAAAAGTAATAGACGCAAGCGTCTGGTTTTCGTTTTCAATCCGTACCCGTTCTTTGGCTTCTATAGCCTGGTGCAGCCCATCGCTCCAACGCCGGCCTGGCATGAGACGACCTGTAAATTCGTCTACAATAATAACTTTGCCGTCTTTAACCACGTAATCCACATCGCCTTTATACAAAGTATGTGCACGTAAGGCCTGGCTGACGTGATGCAAAATTTCAATATTTTTAGGATCGTACAAATTATCAACGTGCAGGCGGTTTTCTACTTCCAGCACTCCTTCTTCGGTAAGTACGGCCGTGCGGCTTTTTTCGTCGATTTGATAATGTTTGTTTTGTTCTAGCCCAGGAATAATGGCATTAATTTTAACATATTTATCGGTAGATTCTTCAGCAGGGCCGGAAATAATAAGGGGTGTACGGGCTTCGTCGATTAAAATAGAATCCACTTCGTCCACAATGGCGTAGTTAAATTCACGCTGTACCATGGTATCGAGCGTAAACTTCATGTTGTCGCGCAAGAAATCAAAACCAAATTCGTTGTTGGTACCGTAAGTAATGTCGGCATGATACGCTTCACGACGTTGGGCATCGTTTAAACCGTGAACAATTACTCCCACGCTCAGTCCCAAAAATTTATAGAGGCGCCCCATCCATTCACTGTCGCGTTTAGCCAAATAATCGTTAACGGTAACAACATGAACACCTTTGCCCGAGAGCGCATTAAGATAACAAGGAAGTGTAGCCACCAGCGTTTTACCTTCACCGGTACGCATTTCGGCAATTTTACCTTCGTGCAGTACAGCTCCACCAATTAATTGCACATCAAAATGCCGCATGCCCAACACACGTCGTCCACCTTCACGGCAAACGGCAAAGGCTTCGGGCATAATATCGTTTAAGGTGGCACCTTGAGCGAGCTTGTTTCTAAACTCGGTGGTTTTAGCCGCAAGTTCGGCATCCGATAATTTTTGGAGTGCGGGCTCAAAAGCAGCCACTTGATTCACTAAAGGACGAATACGCTTTAATTCGCGGTCATTTTTGGTGCCGAAGATTTTTTTAGCGAGAGAAAACATAGAGTTGGCTAATACAAGATAAGGGCTGCCTACGCAATGAATTTATCGGTATAAAGCCGTGATCATGGCAATAGCCAAAACACCGGTTTCCCATACTTTTGGAGCATTGGTGGCATTAATACCCCCTATAGCCACTACCGGTTTTTCTGACATTGATACCGCCTCTTTTAAGACATCAAGCCCCAACACCGGATGCGAGGGATCATTTTTAGTAGGCGACGAAAAAATAGCCCCCAAAGCCACGTAGCTTGTGTCTTCTGCTAATGCATCTTTAAATTGTGCAAGCGAATGCGTGGATTTGCCAATAATTTTGTGAGGCCCCAAAAGGCGCCTTACAAAAGCTACGCTATGATCGCCCTGCCCCACATGACATCCATCGGCGTTTATTTGTTTTGCTAAAAAAGGATTATCGTTGATGATAAACGTGAAAAAATATTTTTGCTTGAGCGCCTTTATTTGACGGGCGTGTTTTAAATAGACCGCATGCGGTTCTTTTTTACAGCGCAGCTGGATAATTTTGATGCCGCGTTTGAGATAGCTCTCTGCCAACAAAACGGGGCAGTGTCCCCCGGTGTTTCCAATGTCGATGATGGCGTAGATTCCCTTAATTTGTTGCATGCAGCTCTCTGTCATACCGGCGGAGGCCGGTATCCAGTCCCTCTTAACCTAGACCCCGGCCCACGAAGTTGCACCCTTGCGGTGTCCGCCGGGGTGACTCCATAAGAAATTACTCCTCATTTTCCTTGAGCAAATCTCTCAAATCAATTTTTAATTCGCGTATTTTTTTACGAAGTGTGTTGCGATTAATTCCCAAAATTTCGGCAGCCTTAATTTGGTTGCCGTCTTTCTTAATAAGCATTTGCCTAATAAGAGGCCTCTCCATCATGCCTACAAATTTGTTATACACATCCCTTTCGCGCGCTACATTTACCTTTTTAAGATAAAGCTGAATATGCGATTCGATAAACGCCTCCAGCTGCTCGGCATCGTAATTGCCTGGCATGGTACCCAAATCGAGACCTTTTGAGAGTTTTTTAAAATCGGCGGCTTCAATAATAGGCCGCTGGGTTAAAACCGATACGCGCTTGATGAGGTTTTCAAGTTCGCGGATATTTCCAGGCCAGGGATTATCGGTTAAATAATCCAAGGCGTCTTCAGCAAATTCTTTTTCGGGCAAACCAAATTCCTGACAGGCTTTATCCAAAAAATATTGCGACAAATAGGGAATATCTTTTTTACGCTCACGCAAAGGCGGCACAAAAATGGGAACCACATTTAAACGAAAATACAAATCCTCCCTAAATTTTCCGTCTTTTACTTTTTTGGTAAGGTTTGCATTTGTGGCCGAAATGATGCGCACATCGATGGGAATGACTTTAGAATCGCCCAAACGCTGCACTTCTTTTTGCTGAAGCACACGGAGGAGCTTAGCTTGCAAATCCATGGGCATGTCACCAATTTCATCTAAAAAGAGAGTGCCTTTATTAGCCTGTAAAAAGTACCCCTGTTTGTCTTCGTTGGCACCGGTAAACGCGCCTTTTTTTGCGCCAAACAATTCACTTTCTAAAAGATTGGCCGGGATAGCAGCGCAGTTAACAGCAACAAAGGGCATGGCTACGCGGCTGCCTTGATAGTGAATAGCACGGGCAATGAGCTCTTTACCTGTTCCCGATTCACCTTCGATAAGAACAGCCACGTCTTGATTAGCCACTTTTCCGATGGTTTTATAAATTTCCTGAATCTCGCGTGTTTTACCCACAATGGTGGGCGACGTTTTGGATTCTTTTATCTCCTGTGCTTTAAGACGTGTAACCTCGGTTTTAAGATTGCGTGTTTCAAGAGCTCTATTTACTAAAATGGAGAGTTCATCAATATCAAAAGGCTTGGTGATGTAATCGTAGGCACCGCGTTTCATAGCCTCAATGGCGTTTTCCATGGTGTCTTGCGCGGTGATAATAATGATGTAGGGTTTGCCCAAAAACTTGTCGGTTTGTTTTAATAAATCGAGCCCTGTAATTTCGGGCATACGAATATCAACTAACGCTAAATCAATTGGGCGACTTTGCAAATATACCAAAGCCTCCTGCCCTGTTTTAGCGCGTAAAATTTCGTGCCCGTCTTTTTCCAAAGCTTTGGTTAAAATCGTCCGGATACTAGCTTCGTCGTCGGCAATAAGTAATGTAGCCATAAATTCACTTTCTTTATTATAGTGGTAAATAAACCGTAAAACGGCTTCCTTTCCCCTTCGTAGAGTGAACCTGAATATCGCCCTCATGCTCTTCAATAATTTGATGGCACACGGGTAATCCAAGGCCGGTTCCAAAATCTTTACTGGTGTAAAACGGTACAAAAATTTGTTTTAACGCCTCGCTATCAATACCACATCCTGTATCTTCTACATCTACACTGAGCACCTGGCGTTTTTTATTCCCTTTTTTAAGCAGGTAATTGGTTACAAAACGCGAGCGAAGCACCACGCGACCATGGCCGTTTAACGATTCCACCGCATTTTTAACCAGATTAAGAAATACTTGTGACAACGCTTCGGGGTCGGCGTTAATTTCGGGCAAACTTGGATCAAATTCTTCAAGCAGTGTTACACTTTTGGGTAAATGAGTTTTTTGAATAAGTGCCAAATCGTGCAAAATACGATTAATATTAACACTCTTCTTCTTATATTTTTTGGGTTTGGTAAAATGGAGTAAATCCACCATCAGCCGGTCCACACGCGTTACTTCATCTAAAATAATGCGTGTATATTCTTGCAACTCCTCATTCCCTTTTACTTCGCGGGCTAAAAGCTGAACCGCACCTTTAATGCCTGAAAGCGGATTTTTAATTTCATGAGCCAGCCCCGAAGCAATTACTTTTAAGTATTCAATACGATCGAGGCGTTTTTTATGTTCTTCAAAGGGCTGGATAGAAGTACGGTCGTAAAAAAGAAAACAGACTGCTTCAATTGAACTATTAGGATCAAGAAGCGGCACCATGTCGATATCCATTTTTTTATACCGAAAAAAACTCGGCTCCTCAGGGCCGAAATTTGAGATTGTTTTTTTCGGCATGAAACTCGGGGGCAAGCCCCCGAGAATTTCATCGATCTTGCTACCTACGTTAATATTGATATCCCACAAGGTGTAGGTGCCACGATTGTCCAACACATTTTTCCAGGTTTTAAGCAAAAGATCTTCGCTAGCAAAAAATTTTTCTATATTGTCGGAGGAGACTTCTTCTAAACGATGAGAAAAAAGCTGATCGAAAACAGGATTGGTAAAGATAACTTTACCTTGAGGGATAGCCACGAGTGCCCCGGCACGAAAGGAGCTTAAAAAAGCCTCCAGACCAATGTGATGAGTAGATTCCATTATATCCGGCAGGTTCGTAGCCCAGCCATTGCCTCTTTTTTAGGCAGTAACAAATTTGACGCGGCGTGTAAAGACCTTATGATTATCATAATTTTTATGATGATTATCATATAAAATATGATAATATGTACGCCATGGACCTTACCTTTTTAATTCCTTCTAAAACGCGGCTAAAGGTTTTGGAATATTTTGTTTTAAACCCCGACGAAAAAGTTCATGTAAACGAGCTAGCGCGTAGGCTTAACCTTGCCCCGCAACTTACCTACCGCGAACTGATTAACATGGAAAACTGGGGTTTTTTGTTTTCATCAAAATCCGGAAATCAGCGTGTGTATCGGGTGAATAAGAAATTTGTTTATTGGGAACAAATTGCAGAATTAATTGAAAAACGAAATCAGATAAAAGCATTACAACCACCAACCATTAGCAAAGTAATCGACTGGGATGAACTATCCAAAGAATACAGAACTATAAAAATACCGGCTACTTTAGATAAAAATTTAAAAATGAAAAAAAATACGCCACGCGCTTATACCGAAGAAAAAATGATGAAAAGAAAAGGTTTGTTATGAGTCGTACCGAGGAATTAAAACAAATATCTTCTTTAGAAACCGCCAAACAACAAATTGCCTTGGCTGCCATTTTGGCCGATGAATTTAAAAAATATAAAATACCTCTTACCGTAGTAGGGGGTGCCGCTGTGCAATTTTATACCGATGCACAGTACACAACTCACGACGTCGATGCTATTTTATATGGAGACGATTCTAAAACTGTTGATCTTGTCATGAACAGCCTGGGATTCAAACGTACCTCCAGTTACCGTCATTTTGAACATCCCGACTTTCCTTTTGTAGTAGAATTCCCTCCATCCCCTATTGAAGTGGGTTTTAGACATATTAGCGAGGTAAACTTAATTAAAATGGGAGAATACGCAGTTCAGGTAATTAAAGTTGAAGATATCATCATGGATAGAATTATTGCTGGTGTCGAATGGAAAAGTTCCCATCACTTAGACCAGGCACGTCTTTTATGGACAAAAAATAAAAAACACATCGATAAAAAATATCTTACCGAATTCGCAAAACAAGAAGGATATTTAGACACATTAGAAGAAATCAAAAAACCCGCGCCTAAAATGAGGAAAAGAGGCGTTAAAAAATAAAATTTTTAGGGAGTGATAACAGGATACCAATTTTGAGGTTCGGGCCGTGTGTATTGAAAAAAGTGTGGAAAAGCTTTTGCCGGTTCTACAGCACGGCTCCCCAGTAAAGGGGTGTATTGTACAAAACCGGGGTAAGCAAAATCGTAACCATGGCTTTCCATGTACGTCCCTATAATTTGAATAGCCTCATCGCGTGTTACCGATCCTTTTGCTCTTATGACCTTATTGACTTCATCAATGGCTATCTCCATGACACCCGTCAAATATCCTCCGTACGAATCAAAACCAAAAGGATCAATGGCAAACGAAAAACCCCGCATGGCCTGACCTTGGTTATCCAAAATGCGGGATGTCATCACGGGTGTGGGCGCCTCTCTAAAAAATTCCGGATGCTGCTGAGAAAGTTCTACAAGTTGTGCATGCACCCAGTCTTCATCTTGTGTATCAAAAGCCAAAAGAGTGGCATCCGAACGAAAATATTCACGCGGGTTCCAGGGCACCTTATAAAAAAGATGAACTCCTTCTGCATGTGCTTTCTGATATAACTCATCTAAAGCAGCCATAAATTGGGTGGCATACCGAAGATCAACCGCCATCCACACTCGGCCAATAGCTACCGTAGGGACAAGATTTTTTCCTTCCACCCATTGTCCTTTATTTAATTCGTCCCCATTTCTAATAAAATGACTTGTTCCCATTGCCTTCCAACCATGGGCTTGTTTATAAGCGCTAATACGTTCCAGCACCTCAATGGTTTCTTCATGCGTGATATCCACCGGTATTTCTTGGCGATAAGCACTTCCTAATTCTGTTCCGTCTATCGAAAGAGGTGTTGTTATCACGCCATCAGACGGAAGAAGATGATCCAGAAAAACAGACACCATGGTATTTAAAACTGTAGGACCGGCGGAAGCCCTAACCACTCTTCCATCGGTGGGCGCAATAGACCGCCCACCTTGTAAATGAGCAGGAAGCGGAGGTGGCACAGAAGGCTTAGGATCGGCCGGTTTAAAAACAGCGGGGGCTGGCGGCACACCATCCATACCCAGAGCGGATGTACCATCGCGCGGTGTAATAGTTCTACCTCCTCCCGTAAAAGGCGGTGGGGGGGGTGGTGCTTTTTTGGGACTTGATACAAAAACCACAATCCCGCTCTCATTATCTTTATGCCCGTCATGATTGTGTTGTACGTTGTGAACCGATTGATGAATACCACGCGACGCATCTTCGGCTGTAACAGATCTATCTACAATAACACGATGATGATCGGTTTCGGCATTATCCTGTCCACCACGCCCATCACTTTCTAGCGTCATTTTGTCGCCTGGTTTTAAAATAAATTCTTGTTTGATAACATTACCGGTATACCAATAATTCATTCCGCCCAAAACAGAGGCATTGGCGTCATTACCCAAAAAGGCATAATATTGTAAATTCATCTCATCGGCGTCGTTATCAATACGGGTAAAGTATAACCCTGTGCTTTAAATGCCTCGTTAATTTTTAACAACAACTCTCCCTGAGTGGGAGCATATTGCGAGGCCCACAACAAAATTTCATCGCGGGTGGGTGTTCCCTCATACCAATCCCACATATCACGGTAAAATTGACCAACACCCTGCGAATGCGTTCTAAATTCTTCCTGCCCGCCTCTATAAACCTTGGCGCGCACATCGCCTAACACCCATGTATCAAGCTTTGTGTTGGCATCGGCCTGGGGTGTTAGTTTGGCAATACACAAAGTAGCACCACCCTTTTTAAAAACATCCCGATACATTTTCATCTGAGCAGCTATTTCTAACAAAGCCTTATCTACATCTACCCCTGCCGATAATTTTTCTACAAGCTCCTTTAAAATATACTGCATGGCAATATCGCCACCGCCCATGCCTCCCATGCCGTCCACATTAATCACATACATGGCCCTACCACCATAAGCACTGGGGTCATCCACCGTAATCATGGCTATGCCGTCCTGATTAATAGTGGCTGCAGCATCTTTGGGAACACCAATATCGGTAATACCATGCGCATCCACCATACCATTAGAAAGACGCATCGCAATTTCACCATGATTGTTATCGGCAATCATCCAACGTCCGTCCGGTGCGCGATGAACGCCGGGGGATTGTCCTATTCCTGCATAAACAGAAGACGGTCTTACGGGTGGGGGTGTGGTGCGCAAGGGAGGTCCACCGGCTTTTCCTTCATCGGCATCTAACTCTGCTTGTGTAGGAAAGCGGCCTTCTGGATCCATTTCATTATAAGGCTGGGCTTCAAAATCAGGAAGAGGTGTATCCAGTTCTTTTTTAACGCGGCTTAAAATTTCTTTTACTGTTAAAACGGGTTGTCTTTGGTTCAGTAAATTTTCTATTAACGGAAAAGCAACAGCCGATTTTTCTTTAAATACTTTAACAGCCTCCCGTAATAAATCACGAACACTATAACCTTCCATCCGTCTGCCTTCGCAAGCTTGTAAAATGCCCGGAATCTCCATAAATACGGTGGCGGGAACCGGGCATTTTTCCATAATATTTTTAAACAGTCTGATAATTTCCGTTTTTTCATACACACCCACCAATGTAAAATAAACAACCCGCGCTTCTTCGGGTAAATTGGGAATTGCGTTTAAACGTTGGTTATCTCTATCAACTGCTGCTTCTATGGCACGTTGTCGTCTTGAAATTGGTGTTGGCAACACTTCTTCGCTAATGGGGATTTCTGCTGCTTCCGGATCTGCAGCGTAAACTGGAGTCACCACTTGCTCTGGTTCGGCATCCGCTAAGTTTAAGTCATCAAAAGTGATCTCGTCCTCATCGCTATCAACCACCTCTTGCTCCATATGAATAGCATCCCACAAGGCATTATCTATCACTTCTATGGTATTTCTTTTGTACTGCCTTAATTCTTGAGCTTCTTCCTGTAAGGCTTCAAAAAACAATTTTTGGCCAACATACTCAAAAACAGCAACTGCACGACACAAGCGCATGATAGAGCCAAAAGGAAAACCTATTCTCGATAAATCGTCAGCAAACAATACTGCTGCACTTCTATCAATGTTAGAAATACTTTGAATTCTGTCTCTCTGATCTTTAGTTAACCCCCTGTCAGTTGATGAACTAGACAAAATAGCATCATAACCAACCTCAATAGGAATGCTGGCGTGAATATCACCACCGTTTTCCCAAACATTTTGTGCTTCATCAAATGTACGGGCGTATTCTTGCGCATACGTAGTTAAATCACCATTTTCATCTGCAAAACGCACATTGTTAACCCAATCGGCCATCAAGGCCTTGGCCTTCTCCGGCGAATGTTTATATAAACGCTCAAAATCTAGACTATAAATTTTAATTTGATGACCTGCATCATCCACAGCCGTAAGCGTACGGCCCGGATGCAACCCTGCACGCTGCAAGCGTGCCACATGCAACATTTGACGCGTGTACGCATTTACTTCACTTTGTAAGCCACGCTCTACAAAAATTTGTTTTTGCTCCTCACGCGGTAACGCCATAATACGCAAAAGCTCCTCATCACTCATGCTTTTGCCATATTCATCTACATCTAAACGATGCCCTGTTTCGTGGGCAAACATTTCGGCAAAAATAGCGGGGTCACGGGCCGCATCGCTATCACGCCCAATAAGCACTTCGTGCGTCAATAAGCTGTAATGATACCCATCACCCTCCACAAATTTAAAAATGGTATTATCGTTCTGGGCAAATTCTATCAAATCGGGGTCGGCAATGGCCAAGTATGGTACAGCAGCTGCTATGTCGTGAATAGATAATGCACTATGACTTGAAGATAATTGCGATAAACTGACCCACCTGCTTTCGGTAGGTTCCATCACTATAAAATCGTGCTGACGCTCTTGGGAATAATAAACTGCAAAACTATTTCCCGCTGTTTCTACAAATTGAGAATCAAAACCATAAGCATCCAAATCGCCCATCACAAAACCGGCATAACTTTTTCTATCGGGCGCACCCATTACATATAAAGAAGCCGCATTAGATATACCCATGCCGATAAGAGCTTCCGCAATTTTGGCACGCCCTGCCGTAGTATAATAATCGTAGATCGAGCCGGGAGAAGAATTAAGCATAATCACCGTATCACCCACTACAGCACACACAACCAACGTATCCGGCGATGCTGATGTCCAAACATCCTGCTGGTTGCTATCAACAGCGGCTGAGAAACCACTAGGAATAAAAAAACGACGATGCGGTTGCAGGTACGCTTCGTACATGGTTACTGTACGAGGAGCAACACCTCTAAAATCAGTCTGGGGTCTATATGAGGCAACAACCACATCGCCAGAAAGTGGCTGTAATAAACCATTCTGCGACGTAGCCCATTGAGCATTAATTGCATCCACAAATTTAAGTCCCGAAGTAGCCGTAGTAAGTAAAGTGTTAGAGGGAATACCGGCTTGGCGGTAGGTGGGAGCCCTTGATACAACATCTCCCATCAAACGACTAGCCTCATTCATAATTGGATAAGGTTTCGATAAACGATTGGGCCTTTTAATAACGGTAGTAACCTGCTCTAAAAACTCCGGCAGACGAGATGGAAATTGTGAAAATCCTGCTTTTACAATTTCATAAATGGTTGCTTTTCTTAATTTAACTTTTAGAGCTTCTCGTACAAAAAGGGAAATTGCTTTAAAAGCATCATCGGCATGATCTCCACATAAAGCTTTTATATTCGCAAACAGAGTCTCTATTCTTGATGCAGCCGCTACTGTAGCAAGTGCCCTAAACGCAACAATGGCATTGTCAACATCATCTTCCGGCGCTTGTCTGATTTGGGGAGCCGCCGGCGGGTACAAGCGGGCAGAAATTAATTTGATGATAGCAGCCGGATAATAAGGAGCCTCCATCAGCCGCAACACTTGAGGCACTTCCTTAAACGCTTTAGGCGCATCTTCTTTAAAACGGTAAAGAATACCACTCATAAGAGGCTCTATATTTCGATTATCCATCCCCTTCGCCTTACACGCCGTAATGAACCGAACAACTTGATTTAATACATCCAAAACAGAATTTCCTGCTTGTGCCACCATGACACGAAATAGTCGCAGTGTATTGGATGGCCCCATAACCGATAATAAAACTGGCAAACAATTAATTCCTTCATCGGCAGGAAAATTTTTAATATTTTTAATCTGCTTCACTAAATCAGCGTAGGCACGATCGGAAATATTGGCAGATGTACCGGGTGGTTTGCTCGCATGAACAGGTTCACTAGCACGGGCTTTTATTTCAGGTACCGGCTTAGCTGCAAATTCACGCTTAATGCCCAACACATCCAAACCTACATTATCAATTAAATGCTTACTAAACGTATGTCCCAAATCCAAAATTTTTACCGAAAGTTTTGCTGGTTCAAAAACATCAGGATTACCCGTGTATACAAGCCGCACCTGGATAATGCCGTTATCATGATAACCATAAACTTCCTCAACAATTTCGGTTCCTGGCTCCACAAATGCCATGGCCATAAACACTTCCAAATCTTCTTTTGAAGGAAGCGCATAAGGTTGGATGTGCCCTAATAAACGGGCTTCAACAATTTGATTATCGTGACTTGTAAAACGTACCGGACGCACTGGAGTTAGCTCACCCACACCTTGTTCGTAAGCAAGCCAGGTTTCATCGTTTACGGTTGCTCCATATACTGCCAGCTCCTGATTTCCATTACTCTTAAAACGAACCTTTAATTCGGCTACTAACTCTTCTCTTTCTATAGTTGTAAGCTCTAGCGATGGTTTTACAGCTACTGTTGTTCTTGGAGAGGGCAAGCCCCACGAGCCGTCTCTGCGATAAACAACCAATCTGGGAACCTGATGACCACGAGAAAAAGTTCCTCCATCGACCGGAGCTGAACCCCTAAGCTGTTGCGGACGAGAGACTGCAGGCGCTCTTAAAGTAATTTGATATTCACGGAGCATGGCGTCCAATTGATTTTGTGTAGGCAAAACATAAATGCGGCCATCTACCTGCAAAGTACCACCCCACGGAACAAAATGCCGCTTGCCCTGTAAATCGATAAAATAAAAATTAAGATTATTTTGCGCTACTTCCAGAAAAACACGAGTGCCTCCCGGCAAATAAATAGTGCGATCTTCGTGAGTACAATTGCTTATTATTGCACGGGGGCGATCTCTAAACCAATCCGTAAAATGATCCTCAAAATCTTTTTGCGCAGGATTAATACGTCTTAGAAACCATCCAACTAAACCTTCAGCTTTCCATTTCCACTCGGAGTGCACAGCTTCGCGGCTTATACCTACAATTTCATCCGGCGATAGTTTTGAAAATTCCTCCTTTATTTTTGCCACAAGCTCATCAACAGGGCCCAAAGATTCTATTGTAATATTTTCTATAGGAATAACTTTTACATCATATTCTTGAGTGCTCGCATCATAGGTGGCCTCTACGCGCACAATGGCGTTATCTTCAAAACCAAAAATTTCCTGCACAATTTTTTGACCGGGTTTGGCATACGCCATGGCCATAAATACCCGCATATCCTGCGGTGAAGGCGGGGCATAGGGTTGAATATGGGCTATAAGTTCACCCGGCGATTCTGTTTGTGTACCATCTTCCAACTCAACACTTACAGGGCGAGCGAGCGTGATATTGCCCTCACCTTGTTCAAATACAAATGCCCCTCCATGATCCCGTGTATAAAAAACACCCAATTCGTTTTTTTGGTTTTTTTCATAACGATCGCGCAACATACGCAGCAAAAAGGGCCTGTATATTTCAAGAATTGTTCCTAAATCATCTGTTGACTCTTCAACTTCTTCCAAAAGAGTATCTGCTACTACTAATCTTAAAGGCTCGGGACGTGTATCTAAATCGTATAAATCGGCCACCGCATATAAACTACGTTCTGGTTTTACTAACGGATAGTCACTCTCAAATAGTTCGGCAGGAACACCATATTCACTTACCATCCGTCTCACTTCTTGAGGATCGCTAACAGCGCGCGATAAAACGGCCAAGGCTTCTGTGGGCAACAAATGCTGACGCAAGTACCCTAAAATAGCGAGCTGAGCTTCTCCGTTAAGCCCCTTAGACATTAATGCATTGGCTACATCTTTAAAGCTTACAACCACACGCCGTTGGAGCATAAAGCCACGTGCAGTGTTATTGTGTGTAAAATCGTATTCAAATAGCAGCAACAAAATACCTGCAAAAGTTTGTTCCGACCAACTATCGCCTCCTGCTAAAGTAGAAATAAAATTTAACTCTCCTAATATACCGCCCAATCCAATTTGCTTAAGCCAATGAACAAGTTCTTTTATTGGAAGTGATTCCAAATTGACGCGAGGAACAACGGCTGGATCAACGGCTACCTCTTTTGCAAAATGCACATAAAAACCTTTACCATCGTGATGGAAATCTTTTCTGGCAAAAGCAACTTTGGCAAGCGACACCACATTATCTAAACCTTCAAAATCATCATCCTCTACAGCTGTATTTGGCTTTTCACCAAATTCTTGGTACGGGTCAAAAACAAAGCGACGATTATTTCCTATTTGAATGGTATCACCGGGTTCTAGTTGAATTTTGCTGGGATATCTTTCAAGCCTTGAACCACCACCTCTTGATTCAATTTTACCATTCGGTAAAATCTTATATTGAAAATGCGTTGTTTCAAAATCTCTCCCGGGATCGGTGTTATTCACTAAACCCATTACTATAACCGAACCATCGGCCTGCTGCCGAATAACAAATACAGGAGTAGATTTGGGAGCTTCATACGATTGAAGAACTAACTCAAAAGCATGGCCATGCTTAATAAGCCTTACTACTTCCCTCTCACCAAGGCCTGCTGCTAATTCTTGTTGTCTAAACGTAAAACCAAATTCAAACGTAGGCTGGTTAGGATCAGCTTTTTGTATCCAGCCCCATAATTCTTCTAATTTGGGAGTGGGAGACTGCGGAACGCCCAAATCAACAGTAATGGGTGTTCCATCGCGTGTTCTATATCGCGTGTTTAATTTTTCTCTAGCTAATGTTGCTAACGCTGTATGGCCACTTAAATCGGCATAGGGGCCACTTCCACTAGTTCCATCGGGCGTTACAGGAGAGGACGGTCCACTTCCCGAAGGAGTATCCGGCCCTGCCACACCCAAAGTATGCTGGTACATAAAATTAAAACGATCGCGACCTGCAATTCCATCTACAGTTACAAACCCGGCACGGGTTTCATCAAAACCTTTTTCTCTTAAAACCTGAAGCATGTACTGGGCTATACTTTGTTCATCAGTAATACCTTTTTCTGTGGCTTTGTCGTAAGCCGTAAACAAAATATTACTTAACCAACCACCGTACGAATCATCCACATTCACTTCCATGGCAAACGATAAACCACCAATGGGATTTCCTTCTTCATCTACAACACGCGAGGTACCAAGAGGCGTGGGCGAATCTGTTCTAAACCATTCGGGATGCACGCGCATTAATTCACACACTTCATCGTAAGCCCATTCCTGATTTTGCGGTGTAAAATAAATAACAGCACCATCGGCTCTATCCAGATGATGTGGATCAAGTGGTAATTTTACTTCTAAGGGATAATGCTCACCATCTTCGGCCCTATTCATCATTTCTTTTAGTTCCAGTGCAAAGGTCGTGGCATACTCCGGTTTAACGGCCACATACAAACGGCCACAACCGTCATTAGCCCTTACATGCCGCGGGATATAACCCATCATCATCCAAAAACCCTGACCCGCCATGCGATAACCATTGAGCATGTAAAAACTTAAATACGCGCCAAAATCCCAATCAATATTTTGCCCGTTCAATACTGTTTGTGTGTAGTAACTGTATATTAGCGACCGTATTTGATCATCCGAGGCTCCTCGCTTGTCGGCTTCCATAATAATACGTGCTACACTTGCTAACTGATCGGTAAGCCTGGGCGGTAATTGGGTATCCACTCGTGTAACAGGAGAGCGTGCGTTACCTACTACCGGGGGTGTTGCTGTAATAGGGCGTAAACTTGATAAATCAACTCCCATCGATTGCTCATATGTCATCAAATGGCCTTCGGCATTCCTATACAATGGTAGGGTACGTAAAATAATTTCCAATTCTTCGCGCTTTTGATCGTGAAGCGTGGTTCCTTCATCATCTACTTTTGTTTCTGTATCCAGCCAGTCTTGGCTAAAATCATCGGAGGTCGCAATAATCTCACGGTCTCCTACTCTGGTAGAAAACGTGAGAGACACACCTATCTCGTCAGCCACTCTTAACATGCCTACTTTGCCTTCTACTTCGGCATAAAACATCATGGAGGCTTGTGTGGTATGGGGTGATTTATCCCAATCGGCCAATAAACCATGAGTATCTTCCTCAAATTTACGGCTATCCGGATCCACATCATCTACAACCGTATTCACAATATCATCGGCTAATAACACAGCCAGTAAATGAGGCTGACGCAACGGATCCAAATTATCTTTATCGGAATCTCCTTCAAAAACACGTTCGGGATCATCGGCAGGTGCCTCCATACCGCGGCCCACTTCAATCACATAACTCCCAGGCACGTAAGATACTCCCATACCATCCACAAAACGCACCTTAATGCCATCTTCCTTGGCCATCTCCATAAGCTCGGCAAAATAGGGAGAAGCTTCCTTTAATTCCTCCAGCACACTAGGTTCAAAAATATTGGCCAACGGCATTTGTGCCGATTCATCATCAGCAATTAAAGCATCAATATAACGAGCCTGATCAACATCATAATCGTTAGGTATTTCGTGAATGCTAAAGCCATTTTCTCCACTGGGCATGGGATGCGGGGCGTGGAGCGAATAGGGATCGTTTCGACTGCCCGATTTTTCAGGCGCACGAGTCCAGCTTTCAGGTCGAGATCTGGAATAAGTAGAAAGAAAGGGAAAAGCCTCTAATGGATTAGGGAAACCTTCATAAGAAACAAATCCGGCATGCGCTAAGTCATAACCATTCCTTAATAACACGCTTGTGAATATATCGCGTACCTGCCCTACGGTATAAACAGTACCTGCTTCTCTACGAGAATTGATATCGGCAACAACAGGAGAAAGAATATCAATGAGTCGAGTTCCATAACTAAAGGCACGAGTAAGTGGCCTTACAGCAACAGACACGCCATTCATGGCATGCCCACGTTCATCTAACACCTGAGAGGTCATCATGGGGCTGGGGGCACCTTGAATAAAAATATTTTTATTATTACTATAAAAATTTTGGAACCATTCTAAAAATTGTTTTTCTATTGTATGCGGTACATAAATAACAACACGATCGGCCTGGTTATAATTTCTTGAGTTCACAGGAACCTTAAAGCTAACCGTTGGAAACAGACGCCTCATTTCTTCAAACTTACCCATAAGATTAACTGCTTCATGCGGATCAATGGCCAAATAAAAACTAGCCAAGAGGGGTTTTTTTCCTTTCCCATCGGTAACTGGCGGTGGCGCTATGCCTGCAAAAACACCCTGTTGTTGCCAGTTTGTATGTTCTTTTAAAAATCCTTCTATTTGTGCATCTATCAAACGACTTTCCTCATCGGAAAAGGAAACATCCACCATTTGTCGGTAGTTAGTAATACGAGGACGCGTGAGCGGCCTAACTAATATAGCGTTATCATCACCCCTTGGTAATCCCAGCATCACTTCCAAGGCCCTGTCTAAAACCAAACCTGGATCGGTTGGCTCTTCATCTAAACCGGGGCTATATACTTCATCGGTAGGCTGCACACTCCTATCGCCCAACGCATGCGGAATGGGAGCAATGAGAGATGGCTCTGTTGTTTCATCATCCAGCAAATCGGCATCAAAAGTAGCGGGCCCTTCATCGGGATCGTCGATAAAACCGGGATAACGAGTTTCACGAGCAGGAGGCGTATCTAAAGAAGTGCTTGGAACAGATTGTGTACCGGAAACTGGACTAATGGCCCTTGTACCTGCATGGTTTAAACGGTCTACAAAAACTCCAAGATGAAAAACACCGGTAGCGCGATAATGTTCGCTTACATAAGTTACTCTGTTACCTGCAAACGGAGAAAAAATATCATTATAGTTATCAACCAACTCCTGAAGCAGTTGGGGAATAGTAGCCGCGGCTTCTCTTAATTTTGCAAACTGTTCATCAGGAGACAAACTGGGCCAGATTGTGGTCAAGTCATCAAAGCGTTGAGCTACGTCTAGTAACGCAGCATCGCCATAACCCAAGCCATACATCACACGCACCAAACACGCCATTTCGGCAGGGGTTTGAGCACTTATCTCTTGAGAATGAACCAAACCATAAGCGGTTCTATCGGCAGTAATGGCAAGCCGCATAAGGGCATAACGGTATTCTGGAATAAGTTCGTCTTGATGTTTATCAAAAACCTGGCGAACCGAAACCGCCATGGCTCCCAACTCGGCCAAAGTGGGTGTATTAGATGCAGGCCATTTAATTTCGGTACTTAAACGGGGGCCTAAAGAAGTTACGGCCGCTAATAAATTAAACTTTGCTTCATAAATTTCACGCGCCAAAACAAGGGCTGTTTCCAAATCAGCTATCAGTTCTTGATTAGGAGAGGCTTTAGCCCTTTCTTCGGCCAGGCATGTCTCAATATAAGTCACATTGCTGGGTGAAGGATAAAAGTGAATGGTTTCTCTAAATCCTGGAATAGAAGGAGCAATATAAATAGCCAAATTGCGAAGGGTTTCAATATTACTTTTTCCCCCGCTACTACTGGGGACATCGGCAAACAAGGCCGTACCCTGACTCAACGATAAACTATCTGCATATCTTACATAATATGCCTCATAACCAGGTATTACATCTTCAACACTGCCTCCATGGCCCCGCAACTTTAAAGCGCAAATAACTAAAAATAATTCTACCTTATCATGATAAGACTCATACTTAATTCCGGCGGCCTTTATTTCGGCAAAAGTATCCGGCAAAGCATTATAAACGCGGTAAGCTAAAGAACTGTTTGGCGGAGAAACGTGAGCAGCAATTAAACTAAAAAAATCTACTATTTGATTAGAGCTTAGCCCTGCTTCAAAAGCAGCTGGAATAGCTTTAATGGCCCGGTCTGCGTTTGTTCCCGTTACAGCAAGGATACGATCCAAAAACTCTATCACCTGATCGGCACTTTTAAAACCTTCAGCTATTAAAAAAGGAACGGTTTGATATGCATATATGGTTGGAAAGGCGCGGCGGTTAAAAACCGTTGTAAGTAAATTAATAATCTCTTCCCCGCTCCAGCCTGCATGATAAGCCGCATTTATAACATCAGGCACGGCGTCCAGAAGGGTTTGTATATTATACCCCTGCCGTGCTCCGCATTTTTCCAAAAATGCTACAATACTTTCTTCCGAAATACCCGCACGCAGTGCCGCAGGTAAAAGAGCCGAAGCTTCTGTAAATGGAATACGATCAATGGCTCTTACACGCGCCAAAAGAGCTTCGCTGGGAACAATGTCGATAACATCGGGCTGTGTTACACCTGGAGCCAATGCATCAACAGCAGCTGGAACACTTTCTGTTTGTTCCGCATCTATATCGTTGGCTGTATAAACCCCCAACGTTTGCGGATCCAGTGCCAGCGTATCGCCACTCTTATAAGTTCTTCCGGCAATTGTAACCGTACCTTCTGCGCGGTTAATTGCAAATGGCGCCCCACCCACAAACGGCATTCTCATATGGCGTGCAATATCAAATAAATGAGCCAGCGGATTACCACCACTCACTAGCATGGCACCGGCCTGCATCACAGCCGCACCGCTTTCATGTGCATCGGGATTATCGGTTACAAAAACAGCCTGGGCTCCACTGGCTTGAATGCGCGTAATGTCATCTACTGTGAAAGCAATTTGTCTAATGGTAGTGACCCCACCGCTAGTAGAACCTTGTGTTAAAAGAATATTTTGTGGTGTAAGCTTTACATCGCCTTTAGAATCATCCGCTTGTGGAGCACGACGCAGTTGTAAAAACCACAATTTGCCATCTTCTACGGTAAACTCAACCTGCACGGGGTAACCCAGATCGGCTTCAAACTCGGCTATTTTTTGATCGAGAAATTCACGTAAAGGCGCTTCCAAAACATCATTTCCGAGATGTGTTCCATTAACCAAGGCATCTCCCGAAACATTTTTGCCGTAAACAAAGCTATCGCGACTGGTAATCACACCCGATCCGCCGCGACGGCCGTCAATCATCTGCACAATATTAACGGGTGTGCCCCATTCATCGGGTATGCCGTTGCGCAAACGATAGGCTTTGGCCAAATCACTATTCCAGCTGGCATAAACATCTTCTACATATTCGTAAATCTCATCCAGTGTTGTTAAAAACAACTGGGTGCTCATGGCGCCCGGCATGGAGATAGCACCGCCCGAACGTACCGATACACTTAAACCTTCGCCCAGTTTTTTTCCGGTTCGTACTTCTAAATCGTGAATGGCTGCATCAATAATACGCTTGTCGTCTTCGTTAAGCTCGTACCCGGGCGGGCGCGGCGGAAGAACAAAACCTTGGGGTGTGTTTTCGGGAACTTTTGTAGCTAAATAATGAAGCCCTTCTCCCTTGCCTCCCACCTGCAAACGACTTGTAGGAAAAGATGTGTCGTCATAAAAAACAGCACGGTAAGGAGTATTTGTGGGGTTTTCTTGGCCAAGTAAGCCTAACACCTGATCGGCCACGCGCGGGTTACCACCTAATACATTTAAGCTATTTAAGTGAACTCCCAATTGAAAAACTCCAGTAGCTCGGTAACGCTCACTCAAATAAGAAGCGCGCTCTTCTTCAGATACAGGCAAGATATCCGGATAGTGTTGAACAACCTCTGAATAAACATTTGTATAATTTTCTTGAAAATCCTGTAATACTCGAAAAACAAGAGCGCCGTATTGCTGAAGTGTACGCTGTCTTGTTTCTGCATTTAAAGTATCCCAGTTAACAGCAACCTCATCTATACGTTCAGCCACCACCAGCAAATTAGAATCACCATAACCCTGGCCATACAATACACGCACCAATGCCGCCATTTGCTCTGCCTGTTTTTGAGAACCGGCACTATTAGTATCTCCCTGATAAGCTCCTAAAGCGTAAGCTACTTTATCAACACTAATAGCAAGCCTCATTAACGCATAACGATCGGTAGACGATAAGGTGGTATCATGAGCATCAAATACTTCTCGAATCGATACGGCTAAAGCCCCAATTTCGTTTAAGGTTGGGCTATTGGATGAAGGCCAGGCAATTTTATCACGAACCGTTAACGACAGAGATTCTTGGGCGTCTTTAACGTTGAGTCTTCCTAAATATATTTGTTCGGCAAGAGGTAATATTTTTTGCAACAAAGCAACAAGCACTTGATCAACTGGGACTTTTTGTTGTACTTGCTCAAGACAGCGTTTGATATAGTCAATGTTATCAACAGATGGTTTATTATGTATTTGATCACGAAATGCCGGAATAACGCTGGCAATACTTAAAGCCAAAGATCTGTATTGGTCTAATGTTGCCTCACCCGGATTTACGGGAACTTCGGCAAATAAAGCTACACCTTCTCTAAGAGATAGTTCTTGGGCATAACGACTACAAACACTTTGTATTGCCGGCAAAATATCTTCAATATCAAACCGATCACCACGCAGTCTTGAAAGATAGAGAAGCGCAGCTCTGTTAAAAACGCTACGATCAAAGCCGGAAATATCTGAATTTTTTAAATCGAGAATACTCGGTAAAAAAGTAAGCACCATATGTGCCGCTGTTCCAAAATCGCGCACAATATTAATAAACCGTTCAGTAATTTCTTCGGCTGTCCACTGA
Organism: bacterium; assembly: GCA_019695305.1. Lineage (NCBI taxonomy): Bacteria > bacterium. The sequence goes on along the minus strand of JAIBAG010000008.1, from coordinate 23,151 downwards.
TATTGTTTAGCTACTTGCAAAGCTTGACCTAACGTATCGGCCGCTTCCAAAACAAATTCATCACAATTTTCATGAATTGCTTTTAAAACAAGATCTGCCTGCTCATACGACAAACCTGCATCTTGCATTTTGGGAAAACACCAAATTTTGAGTATTTTAGGATAAGCATCTGGATAAACATAATCACGCCTAATGCGAGTTTGATATCCCATCTTATCGGGAAACGCTTTAAAAACAGCAGATGCATCCTGTTTAAAATTTTCTAGAATAATATCAAAACGCTCAATAATTTGATCTGTAGTCCAACCCCAATTGAAAGCTGTAACAGCTGCCCCTTTTAAAAATTCCATTGTCTCTCTCACGGAAGGATCAGAATATTTACATACGCGCTCTAGTAAACCAGCGGCAGCCTCACTAGACAAACCCACATCCAACAGCCCTGGCAAAGCATGTAAAGCAAAACCTGCATTTTTACCGCATTTACTTTTTACATCCCCTATTACATCTATAATTTCACCCTGAGTGAGTTTTTGATGAGCTAATTCATCCAACAAGGAAAAAACTGTGGCCGTGTATATTTCACTCACTCTTGTAAGCTGAGAAAGATATTCTAAGGGGGCTGTGCCATCAGGGAACTCTTGGGCTATTTGTAATGCTAACGGTATAGATTCAAAAAGAAAGGCTAATGATAAGGGACATGTTTCAACAACGAGAGACAAAAAATTATATTTCTGATCGAGCGATGTATTGACCGCCATTATTGTATTAAGAGCTACCAATAATGCAGAGTAAACATCCAGTGCCTCATGTTCGGCTGTATTGGAATTTATTTGTGTTAATAAAGTTTCAATCTGCTCCTCACCAAAACCCAGCTGCCACATTTGTTGTATTACCGGCTGAGCTTCAGCAAAACTGTTGCGATCTAAAACTCTTCTTAAACGGTCTGTTAATTTTTCAGGAGGCGCTTCTGAACGTGGAGTTGGATCAACCACATCTCCCTTATCTCCATTTTTTGGCCAGCTGGCGGGGTCAGTTGGAGCAAACGGATCACCATCATAGGTATCGGGATCTTTTGCAGCCTCACCATCAAAATCTTTTCTAATAACATCTTCTAGCTGTGCAGAAGATTGATAACCAAGGTCTGTTGCAATATGGGGAACTTCTTTGAGTAAAACAGAAATGATTTGACGAACCAAATCGTAAGGCAAACCTTCGTATGTGTTTTCGGATCCTACGGTTAAAACACGATTTTCTTTATCGTACGTAATACCCGTTCCTTCTCCCACCCAAAAATTTATTTCACGAACAAGGTAATGGCTTAAAACCTCAACCAAAGCCGGAGATTTTTCACACAATGCTTTTAAATCATCAGGAAAAATTACATTAGCAATAGGATGTCTAGCAGCATCAAAACTTGAAAAAGGCTCTACTACTGGCGTATCAATTGCCTGCCCTTCTTTCACATCGTACAACTCGGCTTGTATTTTATCCGTTAATAATTCATTGGCCGTATGCTCTACAACATCACCATACTTATCCATTTTTGGCACATACCCCAAACCTGAGGCCACATCGGGAAAAGCTTCAAGCAACACTTCTGTAATTCTAACAAGTGCGTCTACAGGTTTATCGGACCACCCTGTTCCTAAATAAAGAGTATTGGTTTTGTAATCAAAAATAACTTCGTATCTTGAGTCGGGCGTATCGGCCGATGCTTTTTCTACCTTATAGTTACCGGTGTCGTCATCAATAGAAACTTCTATTCCTGCCAGTGATTGCACGTTAATGGAACGAATGTCCAAATTCTCCAATACCCTCACCAATTCCGGCGAAGCCTCACAGGCCTCTTGCATAACAGCAGCAGGAAAAAGGCGGGTGACAGGATGATAACTCACATCAAATGCTGCAGTGGGTGATCTTACACCACCCGTTTCCCTACCATACCCTTCTGCATACGTTACCAAACGTCCATTGGGTAAACGATACATGGGTTCGTTTTCTACAATGGTTTGTAAATTCATCCGGGCTTCATCATGCGGTGTAATACCACCTCTCTCTTCATCGGGTTCAACATCAAGCCATATATCACTAAAATTTTCGGAACTTACTGTGATGGTACGTCCGTTAACCACGGTGCTGTAGGTCACATGAATACCCAACTCTTCCGCTACTAAAAGCTGCGCAGCTTTGGCATCGGCTTCGGCATGCATACCCACTGCAGTACGATAACGGGGATCGGAGTTATTTTCCCATCCTGCAAGAAGTCCGTCGTAGCGCGCATCAAACATGGGATCTTCCGGCGAGAGTGAATCAGATAAATGAAACAACTCATCAGTTAAATAAAATGCCAGTAATGAAGAATTACCCAGTGCCGGATGATGACGTCCTACAAAAATACTATTGCTATCGGGATTAAATTCAATATCGCGTCCATCTATCAGCACAACTTTTAAACTTCTGTCCTCCGCCAAATCTAAGTAATGGGCCAGTCGCGGCGATTCTTCGCGTAAATGTTCCAATGCTTCGGGATGAAAAAGATTATTAACCGATAAATTTTGAGACGGGTCATACTGTTCTAAAACATTTCCAACCCACTCGGTTTGTTCTTCTCTAAAATTATCGGGAATATCATCCAACACCAAACCATGGTTGGCATGCGAAGCAACAGGGGCGTGAAGGCCACCGGATGTATCGGGGGCGATGGAATAAGGGCCTTGTTTCACACCACCACCTAAATCTGAATAAACGCCTCCCGGATTACGACTTTGAGGAATACGAATGGCAGCATTGGGACGAGCCCCCATTTGTGTAGCCAAGTCATCCACCAAGGCACCCATTTCGGCATCCATCAGCTGTTGAATATTGGGGTCTTGGCTATAAGCCCGTTCACGCACCAAACCGGCCCCATCCCCCGCTTCTCCCAATTTTAAAATTTGGCGACGATACGCATAGCCCAAATCTTTCGTGGTAATACTCACAAGCGTATCACCATCCTGCCAGGTAAATGTGGCCCTGTTTAAATTGCCATCGTACTCAACACTAATGGCAGCACCCGATTCTATTCGACCTCTTACTTTTGTAAAATCGGCAGCAGAAGCAAAAGTATCGGCCGATAATCTAAAACTGAACAAGGCCTGCACATTGGCATCCATCACATACCCTAACAATGTTTCAATGTGAGAACCTGTACGGTAATTTTGGCAAGATGTGGCCTGCACCATATCGCCTACGGTAAGTAACGCCTTGGGAGAATCTGTTTTAACCGTGAGTACAATATCACGTACCGAAGCTGCCTTGGCTTTTTCGGCCTTTAGCGCTGTTAACTGTTTTCCAGTTTCGGTAACGTTGGCTATCAACTGGGTCAGTTGAGTTGCTTCAATATTTTGAGTAAAATCTGCATCTGCTGCCAAAGCATATTTAAATAAAGCCGTTGCAAGACTCACAAGTTCGGTATCTAAAGGATTTGTCTCAAGTACCTGCTGATAAAATTTTAAAAGTACCGCTACAAGCTGCTGCGGTTCTACAATACCGTTTGCATCAAAAAGAGTTCTTATTTGCACAAGCTTATCTTTAGGCGCTTGGGGTTTACGAAGAATAGTTTCCAATTCATCTGGCGAAACCTGATCTTGAGTAACATCATAGCTTGCCAGTATTTCGCCAATATTGGGCAACAAATTAGTTTGAAGATGATCGCTTAAGGCCTTAAAGGCTAACGATTGAACCTGATCGGCCGATACAGTGGAAGGATCGTAAATGGCCAACCGTGCTTGAGGCGCTTGCCAGGCAGCCCAGGCTTCATTCGATAATCCAACACGCTGAGCTGCGGCTCTTTGCTGGTCTTCTGCATCGGCAGGATTTCCTTGATACTTGAATTCTTTAAAAGCATCTTCACCCGCTAATGCCGCCTCAAAAACACGGGCTAATGGAGCCAGTTCCTGTCTCCACGAACCATTACTATTAAAACGGCCAATTAATGTAAAAACAGGATCCAAACTTCCCCAACGCTCTTCCAAGTTTAAAATTTGATCGTAGGTGAGACTAATAGAGGTGCCGGCAAACATACGGCCAAAACTGGCTTCTATATCGGCATCTAAAACTGAAGCTAGCTGTTCTCGGCTTTGGGGCGAATCAAATAAATTGCCAACAACACCCAACAAACCAGCTCTATCTTGCGGGCTTCTAAAAGCTAAGGCCACATTTAAGCGATGTAATATTTCTCTAAACTCTCTAATGCCGGTTTTGGTTAATAACGAAGGATCAAGGGCAATATCGTGAAAGGAAAAACCGGGGCATAAATCGAGCGCTTGAAGCAGTGTTTCATATAAATCGCCCAAAGTATTAACCGACACCTGAGCGTACAAGGCATTTAAACTGTTATGGGGCAAGCCTAAGGCATGCTCCAACAATTGGGCAGTGTTAGCAAATTGCGTTGTATCGCCTGCCAAACGTAAACGGATATAAACAGACATTAACTGCAAACCGCAATCACGCCGTTGCACTTTATCCCAAAAATGAGAGGGATCCTGAATCCACGGATCGTTTTTTAAAGCTTCAGGAAAACTTTCGTCTTCACTGAGCTTAACAATCATTTTTTTCCATGTATCAATTTGCTGCAAGGCCTGCTCGGTATTATCGTAATTTATATACAACCACATTTCGGCAGGAAATCCGGTTGGGCCATAAGGAGAATGATCAACATGATCTTGTGCTGCCTGCCGCGGATAAAGCAAAACATTCTTCATATAGGCCTTTTCACGCGCGCTAACGTCATCAATACAAATTCTTATAATTTGATTGGGAACAAAATATCGATTTTGAAATTCAAAAAGATAATCGGTAATTTCTTGATTTGTTAAACCAAATTTTTTTGAAGAAGCAAAAACTGCGGGGTCATTTCCCTCTAGGGCCAGTTCAAACAATTTCTTTAAAACAGTCTTGTTGGTAAAACCATATGCCTCTATGTTACGTGCTGCATCTTGCGGATTGTATTTTATAGATAAGCTTGCAATTTCAATTAAAGCAGCACCATCTGTAATTTCAAAATTTTGAATTTGTCCCGAAATATCTCCATGGCTGGCGGCAAGCTTGGCTATTTCAATACGAGTGGATTCATCCTCAATTTTAAAATCTTTAATATACCGGGCAACAGCGTTTCCATCTTTGCCAGCAATTAATTTGGCAATTTCAATACGCTGATCTTCCTGTAATTTATAATTCTCTATAGAAGCAGCCATCTGATTTGGACTAACCACAGTTGCTGCTACCGCCAACTCAAACAAAACATCTTTATTATTAATTCCATAGTGCTGAACGTCCCCGGAAAAAAACACATAATGGGCAGCAGAAACCCGGGCCAATGCAATAATATCGGCCTCATCGGTAAGACCAAACTTTTGTAAATCTTCCCACTTCAATCCATGCTTAGCGGCTTCAAGAGCGATGCTGCGGATCTTATTTTGATCGGTAATTTTGTAATTGTTAAAAAAGCGGGCTATGGCCGATCCATCGCGCTTGGCAGCGGCCATGGCAATATCAAACAACAAAGCCGGATCGGATATTTGGTAACGATCTACTATTTTAGAAAATTCCCAAGCATTTTTAGAAGCCATTAGAACAGCTAATTGAGCCCGAGCGGCTTCGCTTTCAATTCCAAATGGAGTAATATCAATAACACCTGTATCATGAATATGTTCTATGGCTTTTTTGGCTATTTCAAATAAATGAGATTGATCGGTAATGTTTAAATTACCAATATATTCAGCCACACCGCGGGGATATTGTGAGCTTGCCGCCAACAGTGCAATTTCATAGGTAGCTTGCGGATCGGTAATATCCAGCTGGGCCCAATACTGAACAACACTTCCACCACCCACACGGGCCGCTTCCCTGGCCACTCTAATGCGATCAGCTTCACTCTTAATGCCATATTTTGAAAATTGATTGGTTGTTGTGTAAACAGTTATTGAATCGGCTATGGCTATTTCAACCAAAGTTTCTTGATCTGAAATATCAAAACCCTCTACATACTCAACAAAAGGCACTCTCTGGCGTGAAACAATATATTTAGCTATCGCCACACGCTCTGCTTCACTTGTAATTCCCAAACGGCGAAAGTCGGGCAGCAGATTTTGGTAAACCTGAGATTCATCCCCACCATATTGTGCACAACGGGCAATAGCCCATCCGGCGGCTACTCGCAGTTCTTCGCCGGATAAATGACTCATATCAGGAGCGTCTGGCAAATAAGCTTTAATTTCACCCCGGATAGTTTCGTCACTATAATAATAGGTGTAACTAACGCGGCGCGCTTCAAGAGAAGAATCAAGACTGGGCTGAGAGTTTGAAAGAGAATATTCGTAAAGATCAACGGGCACTTCAACGCCCAATTGATAAAGCGAACGAACCAGTGAAGTTGCCGTTAGATTAATACGATCATTAAAATTGGTATTTCCCGAACAAACCATCAAACGTTCAATACTATCACTAGAAAAACCGGCTAAACGTGTTGCTACTGCTCTTCTTACCATCCGCTGCAAATCATTTCCTGAAGAACCTCCACGAACACCACTGGCAATAACTTGTATGCTGCCATCTTTCATTAAAGCTATAACCGAAAGTGTATTAACACGGCTATCTCTCCGTGAAACCGACATAGCATGAGCCTCGACAGCCGTGGTATTTAAGTGATCAACAATAACAGGACTTAAAGAACCAAGAGAAACTCTATCAACCTGAAGAGTTCTCCCAAAATCTTCCATGGTATAAGTCTCGATGGGAGCCGGATAAAAACTAGGAATCCTTGCATCATCTTCAAGCACCGTATTGGCAGCTACCTCACCCACATCCGCCGTGGTGTAGTGTGCAAAAGTTGGAAAAATTTCCAAAGAATTGAAATTAGCTCTGCTATTTCTAAAACCCGGATGATCAAAATTGTAACCGGCTTCTTGTAGCGATGTCATCAACACATCACGCGCTTCTTCAAAAGTTACACTGCCTTTTTGGGCAATCAGATCGTTTACCTTACCAACGGCTTTTGCAAAATGGTGGGTAAATAAACTACCGTACGATTCATCGGCAATGCCGGGGTTTATAGCAAACGATATACCCGGTAACGGAACACCATTTGCATCGGTTACACGCGATGTCATTACAGGGGGTGCAGCATCGTCTCTAAAATATTCGGGATGGGCTTTAGAAAGTTCCACCAGTTTTTGATACACCCAGGCTTCGTGAGCGGCATCAAAAGTTAATAATGAAGAATCGGACCTGGCATAGGTAGCCACTTTGTGAGGAACTTTGTACCACAAAGGAATGCCCATGGTTTCGGCTTCGGCATAAAGGGCATCGAGCGCTGCCATAAATTCTACGGCATAGCGCGGGTTAGCCGCGATCCACACACGTCCCACACTTGTTACGGGCATGTCACCATGTTCTGTTAACCACGTATTATTAAGACGTATATTTCCGCGTTGTAAAAATGTTTGATTTGATCCTTTGGGATGCCAATGGTGCGCCCTAAAATAGGTGGTAATATTTTGTTCAATCCTATCCCTGTCGGCAGCATTCATATCTACAGACTGTTCATGATGATAAGCTCTGTAATAATCGGTCACTGCCAAAGGTGCTGTTAAAACCTGGCCTGGCTTAAGGCCCAACATATTATCCATCATCTGCGTGGCTACTTGCTGTGAATAATTAGATTGTACTGTAGAGATGTCAGCATCTGCCGCCGCTTCTTGCTGCGCCACCGCATCCAAATCGAGTTGTTCAGTTTGCTCAAGATCGGCACCTAATTTTTGAATGCGGCCTTCAATCATCTGAAGCTGGGCATTAGCCTGCGAACCCAAATTGCCGGATGTGCCAATAGCTACTGTAAACTCACCGCCTTCAAATTTTACTTCCACCATCACATGCGCACGGTTGCCGTGTTCATCGTAACCAAAAATAACCTGACGAATCAGACTGCCCGGATGTTGTAAAGCCATGGCCGCAAACAATTCCAAATCGCCGCGCTGGCCAAGAGGCGAACCGGGCTTGTACGAAGGCAAGGGGTAACCTGTGTGCAAGTGCGCGGCCAGCGTGTAAATATTTTGCACCACACCGCCATCTTCTTCATCACCCACAACCCAGGTTTCAACTGTATCGGTGGTAAGCCTTTCGCCCAGGGTTAAATCCCAAGTGTTATCTTCACCTTGTTTAAGCGACACTTCTTTAGGATTATCAGAATCACGAAACGACAATTCGTACGCATCGTTTTGAACATCCAGCGGCACAAATAATTGATCGGCCGGAATAATAGAAATTTGTCCGGGAATAAGAGTGAAAGAATGTGTATCGCTTGGCGTAGCATCCGCAGTTATCCCCACTATAGCCCCGGCTAATGTCATCTGTGGATTTGTAACCAGCACACCCGATGCATCAGAACTAATTGGATCGTCTAAATTAAAAGCGGTGGGAAGAACAGAGCTAGTAACATTTAGTTGTACCGCTCCTGCTAAAAGGGGACTATCTTGAGTAATATCTAAGCTACGGGCGCGATGCGCGGCTTCAATAGCTTCAAAAAGTTCCTGGATTTGTTGGGCTTGCTCTGCAGCAACAGCTGACATATCTTGGGGAGCACGTGCGCCACTAAAAACATCAAAAACAAATGATGCACCTTGGCCATAATTACTTTGGATAATCTGAGAAGGATATTCCTGACGGTTTTCGGCCATCCACTCCCTAAAAAATTTCCCCCACGTAAATTTTGTAGCGGCATCCCCACGAACCACTTTATCTTCAATACTTTCAAAAAACTCCGCAAATCCTTTAACACCTGTTCCCAATGCTTGGAGAAAAGGATTTTTTGATTTTTCCCATAAAGCGGCTCTTATTCCTACCATCGTACCAAGCTGCCCTGTTACAAACATCATGCCTGTTTGCTGGGCCCAGCTCTCCAGCAAAAGACCGCCAAGATCATCAAACGACATATCGCCATTGAGAGCTCTGTAAATTGATGAATGTTGCGTTACAAATTGAGCAGTGTCATCCCACGGCATGGCATAGCCTATGACGGCACGGCTTAACTCCTGACTGCCCACCGCCGGAAGTGACAAAAGACCGGCTCTGGCCAAAGCCGAAACAGCCGATGTATCGGCCAAAAATCCGGTGGAACTTCTTACGGCAAAAAACATAGAAGTTTCGGTTAAGCCCATTTCAAGAGGTGCTGCCATCAACCCCATCCCTGTTCCCACCATAACAGCGGTGGTTACAAGGGTTATCACTCCTTCTTCCATCACCCAACGCTTAAAGGTGTGAGGAGCTAAATCTTTACTTTGACGAACTACCTTGTCAAAACCACTTTGTGATCCCAACAGCTGGTCAATCAATTGCACCTGACTACGCAGCGATAACAAACGTTGTTCAAGCGGCGTAGAACCCATAATAGGAATGGGAAGCGAGCATAAATTTTTAATATCGTCGGGATGTTTTTTTATAAAAGCCGCAATCTGGTTTTTAACAGGATCCAAATCAAGCGTTATAAGAAGTGATCTCAATTGATCCAGTATTCTTTCGGTCACATAGGTAGCGGGATTACTGAGGGCTTGAATCAGTGAACTGATGGAATAAAAACGTTCCAAAAATGACGACATCTTCCCTATAAAATCAATCCACTCGGGAGAATTTTGCAGTGTTTCTTCAACTGGAGATAAATCAACATCGGCTATTTTTCTTAATTCGGAATCGCGATCAAAGCCAACCGTCCACGAATCGGCAATCATTCCGCTTTTGGTTTTATCTGGAAAATATTCAATATATTCAAATTTGCTCGTCGCTTCATCCCAACGCACCAGTTTCCAGTTGTTCACGTTTTCCTGCTCGGGCATGCTGGCATACTTGGTATGGATAAGCGGCACAGCCATCCACCCTTCACCCGAACGTAAAATTTCCATAAAGCCCGCAGGAAGATGCCGTATAAACAACATGTCTAGTGTATCTGCCGTATAAGCGGGCAATAATCCCAAGCGCAGGGCATGACACAACAAGGTTTCCATCAGCATGTCAGGAGTGGTATCGGCATCCACTTTAAGGCTGCCTTCTTTGTAACCGGGAATTTCATGAATAAGGCTAATAAGACGTGCTTTTAAAACTTCCGGGTCCTGAGTACGGTTCCATTCGCAATCGTTCCAAAAACTTTTAAAATCTTTCGAAAAATTTTTTATTGCATGGCTGGGATTATACACTGCTAAAGTAAATGCTTCGCCCGTACGCCCCTGCAAGAGACGGACATGTGCAAAATCTCCCTGGGCTTCATACGCTTCAATAAGGCCTTCTTTATATTCCCTCACCAAAAGTTGAAGTGCCGGATCATTGGGCATAATGGCGGGGTTTTGAACATACTCGGCAACTTTAGCGGCAATTAACTGGGGATTTTTACTTTCTTTAATTTTGGGCCAAACAATGGCTTCGGCTTGCTTAATAAGGTTTATTTTTTCCTGCGCAATTTCTAAAAGCCTGGCTTTAGCCTTGGAAATAGTATCTTCTTTTAAAACAACCCCGTCTGCAATTTCGCGCGCCCAGTATGTGTCGTTATCATCCTGGCTGCTGTCCATGTAGTTAGGCATGGCTTCAATGCCACCCACAATTTGCTTTAAACTTGTTTCCTTTTCTTTTTGAGCCCATTCTATTCTTGCGGTTAATTCTCTTTCTTCGCTTTCAAGGGCTTTTATTTTTATCTTAATAGGGTCTAGCAATCGCTCCAAAGAGGTTTGACCAATGTGGCGCTTTAATTCAGCAATTTCTTCTTCTAAAGATTGTATCTGCTGTTGTATTTGGATAACTTCGTAACCTGTTTTTTGCGGATCGATAAGACTATCTTTTTTCTCGGTCAGTTCTTTTTCTTTGGCAGTTAGTTTTCGTTTTAGTAAATCCGTTTCTTTAAGATATGCTTTGGCATCAGCAACGCTTCGTTTGAATGATTGATTTAAACCGTGCAGCTCGTCCACTTTTCCCAAAACTAAAAGTAGTAAACCTTGTTGCAGCAAATTATATTGCTCATCTGCGGTAATATATTTTGCTTTTAATAAAATATCGGCATTGTCTTGAAGAGAATGAATTTCGGTATCCGCCTCGGCAATATTAAAGGGATTTACGGTAACACCCATTTGAACAAGTACCGTTTGTACTTTTACTAAATGCTCTAGCTGAACACTTAAGTTGGGTAGTGCAAGCCATGCATCCACCACGTTTTGAGGCAATGCGCGAAAAGCTTCTTCAAACTGTAAAAGTTTTCCATCTTCAACAAGCTGCGTGAGAATGCCACGCACAGAAACGGGAGGATTCAGATTAAGCTGGTCAAGGGTATCCAACACATCAAAAACAGGATCCAGTTTTTCCAATAAGCTGCGATCAAGTATCTCTAATTGCTGCCATTCGGCAAGACTTTGCGGAACACTCAAGCGGGGCTTAAAAGGACTGGGAAGAGAAAACTGTGAAGGAGGTGGGGTGAGAGATGAGGATAAATCAAAGCTGGATGACGACGATGTATCGGCAGGAGTTTCAGTAGATGTTTCGGTAGATAAAGATCCGCCTTCGGATTTTTTATCCGCAAAATTGCCCGCATCAACCGATGCGTCGTCGTGAGGTGGAACAAAGCCCGCTCCACCACCTTTACCATCAATGGTACTTCTGCCCATAAAACATGCCCAATGTCATTATCGGCAATAATTCCAAAAAGTTGCCGGTACATGCAGGTAAAAACCCTCATTGTTTCTTCAATATCTATTATATGGAGCAAAGAATATGCCGGTTACGGGAAGTATTTATAAACTTAAGTTATTGATTTTTAATGGTATTTTAAAATGGGGTATAGCCCTAAACCACAAAAATAGTCATATTTTTGGCATAGTTACAAATCTGATAAAAACTTATCCAGGGAAAAATGGCTCGCTTTTGCTACGCGCTCTTATAAAACAAACTATGATTTAACCATTTTAACATATACGTTAAATTAATATTTACTTTTTTAATGTGTATGTTAAAAAAGTAAAATGCTGGAAAGGATCACCTACAAAGCCAAAATTGAACACTTAGCTTTACTAAATAACAAAATGGCTTTTTTATCAGGGCCCCGTCAGGTTGGAAAAACAACTCTGGCCCAAATGCTACCACCTCCAAACGCATCTTCTTTTTATCACACCTGGGACGATCCTGTTTTTAGAAAAACCTGGGTGAAAAATCCCGTTAGTCTGGCAAAACAACAATTAGCCATCTCCACAAAACAATGGCTGTTGCTGGACGAAATACACAAAGCCCCCAAATGGAAACAAAATTTAAAAGCCATTTATGATTTAGAAGGAAAAAACACGAACATTGTTGTTACCGGCAGTGCACGCCTGGATTTATTTAAAAAGGGAGGCGATAGTCTTTTGGGCCGTTATTTTGGGTTTCGCATTCATCCCTTTAGCGTTGGAGAGCTGGGGCAAAGCGGCCTTGAAAACCCGAAAAACTTATCAAATGCGCTTGCAAATCTTTCATTCGATATCCAACATCAAAATTTTTACCAGCAACTGTTACAATTTGGAGGCTTTCCCGATCCCTTTTTAAAAGCAAATACCGATTTTCACAGAGCCTGGGTTTTAAGCCGACAGCAACGCCTTATTCGTGAAGATCTTTTCGATTTAACACGTATACGCGAAGTCTCTTTACTTGAAACAATGATGGCTCTCCTTCCATCCAAAGTAGGCTCTCCCTTTTCTTACCAAAGCCTGGCCGAAGATTTGGAAAACAATGTCCCCACTATTAAAAGATGGACCCAGTGGATGGAGCAGCTTTATTATGTTTACAAAATTAATCCTTATACAAAAAACATAGCCCATTCCCTCATAAAACAGCCCAAAATTTACATGTGGGATTGGTCGGAAGTAGAAGATACAGCCGCCCGTTTTGAAAATATGGTGGCCAGCCATTTACTGAAAGCCTGCCATTTTTGGAGCGATACAGGCAAAGGCCGTTTCGAACTTTATTACGTGCGTACCAAACAAAAAAAGGAAGTAGATTTTTTAATAACGCAAAATTTAAAGCCCTGGATGCTGGTAGAGGCAAAATTAAACGATACCAACCTGCACGCCCCACTTGCAGAATGCGCTTCCAAATTAAAAGCACCTTTTGCCATACAAGTAGTTGCAACACAGGATGTTAAACAAAAAACCATACTCAGCAATAACCAAACAATTTATACACTTTCGGCATCTTCGTTTTTATCACTCCTGCCTTAATCTACAAAAAAAGATTCGATACGCTCGTTAATTAAATTCCAGTCCGTCATGCGGATAAGATCATTTCTAAATTTACTACCATCGCGCATGCCACGGGTATAAGCGGCTAAATGTTTGCGCATCATTTTAATACCGCCATCAAAACCAAAATATTCGAAAAAATCACGATACTGACTTAAAATTAATTTCTTTAATTCGCCAACACCGGGTTTGTACTCAGCACCTTCCACATAACTTTTAAAAAACCAGGGTTCACTAAAACCTTGCCGCCCCACCATCACTGCATCGCATCCGGTTTCACCCATCATTTTTTTTACATCGGTAAAATGCGTTACATCGCCATTGCCAATCACTGGAATTTTAAGTTCGCTTTTAAATTCTCTAATCAAATTCCAATCGGCATGGCCACTATAACCTTGCGCCTTGGTACGCGCGTGTAGTGTAATGGCATCCACCCCGCAAGCCTCAGCTACTTTAGCCACTGTTAAACTATCGTGATGATATTTATCCCAACCCGCACGCATTTTTACAGTAAACGGAACGGTTAACACTTTTTTTACTTTTGTAAAAATATCTTCACATAGCCGTAAATCCTTTAACAATGCACTTCCGCCGCCATCACTTACAATTTTTTTGGCCGGGCAACCCATGTTTAAATCAATAATGTCCGGGCCCATATCTTGCAAAATTCTACAACCTTCGGCAATGGTATCAGCTTCGTTGCCAAAAATTTGAATCACAATCGGGCGCTCGGTCTCATCAAATTCTACAATCTTGCGCGATTTTTTATCGCCCATTATCAATGCTTTAGACGAAACCATTTGCGTGTACACCATGCCCGCACCAAACTCTTTGGTCATTTTACGAAACGGCTTGTGTGTAATGCCGCACATGGGCGCCATAAACACAGGGTTATCAATTTTAACGTTGCCAATCTGAAGCATCCGGCTGTCCTACCCTATCCGCACCACCATATTCAAGCCTTGAAATATTGTTGTTTTATACATAAAACAACGGTGCGGATGTGCTGAAGTGCGTAGGTGCGTAGGTTAAGAAATATTCTCCAACCTCAGCACCTCCACACCTACGCACCTACGCACCTTTTATGACTCCCATAAGTATCAACCAATTTACCCCGCTCGAACTTAAAATTGAATGGGATGACGGCCATATTTCTACCTATCCCACCCGTGAACTACGGCTCGCTTGCCGTTGTGCGAGCTGCATTAGCGAAGTCACCGGTCAAAAAATCCTTAATGATTCCATGGTTCCACTCGATGTTCGCCCCGTACATGTAGAGCCTGTAGGCCGTTATGCGGTAGCTATTGTGTTTAGTGATGGCCATAAAACCGGCATTTATACCTTTGATAATTTGCGCAAAATCTGCCCGTGTTGTAAAAAGTAGTATAAATTTTAACCAAAACCCGTATAAAATCCGTTACCCCATGGCTAACGATCCCACAGTGAATTTAGAAAACCTTACGGATGAAACACTGTTTAACCGTTATAAAATGAGTGGAGATATGAACGCCTTTAACACTATTTTACGCCGCTACCAGTCGCCGCTTTTTTCGTTTTTGGTTTCTAGAACTAAAAATAAAAGTGAAGCCGACGATATTTTTCAGGAGGTGTTTATTAAAGTGGTAGATAAGCGCCATTTGTTTACCACCGATGTTTCGTTTAAAGCCTGGCTTTATACCATTGCCCGCAATACTTTTATAGATGCATACCGTAAAAAAACTCGTCATAAAGGTTTAGTACCTCTCGATGAAAAACCTGATGATGGCCGTGCCTTAAGCGAAAGCCTGGGTGATAACGATTTTGGTTTAGATGAAAAAGTAAGCGGTAGTAACCTGGACGAGATACTAACCCATATTTTGCAAGAATTACCCGAAGAGCAACGTGAAACTTTTGTATTAAGAGTAAAAAGTGAAATGACTTTTGAAGAAATTGGCGAAGCCATGGATTGCTCGGTTAATACTGTTAAAAGCCGCATGCGTTATGCCTTGGAAGAACTGCGCAAAATTTTTAATAAAAGGGGGATACTGAAGTGAATACCCTGCATCCTAAAAAAGAAGAATTATTTGATTATTATACCAAAACCATCTCGGGCCGTTTTGCCAATGATATTGCCGAACATATTAAAAACTGCGATAATTGCAAAAATTTGGTAGCCGACTTTGAAAAAATTGAAAACACTTATCACCATCAAACAGCATTAAATCCTAGCGATAAAACTTTAGCCTTTATCCAAAATTACGCTTCTAAAAAAAGAAAAGGGTTTTTCTTTACTCCGTTTCTTATTCGTCGCTTGGGATTAGTAATGAGCTTGGTTGTTGTAGCTTCTTTGGGTTACCTCAATAAAGATAAATTATTGAGACAGCAAAAACCAAAAGTGGAAGCCGGTTTTAGTTTAACCACCCTGCCCGATGCTAAATACATGCAAGAACCCATTGAAGAAAAAATGCCCGAAGCTTCTCCACCCGTATCTCCCACAGGTTTTATGAATATGGGAGTACCACAAGAAGGCGTTGGTAGCGTTACTAACCAAAAAGCAGACGATGGACTTACAAAAAAGGACGCCATCAAAACTAAAGTTGCTTCTAAACCCGAAATGCCTACAGGTGCCACCAATGATAAAGCCTGGACCGCTACATTTCAAACTGCTCAGATGTTAGAAAAAAATTACAAATACACCGAGGCATCGGGTTTATTTTTAAAAATTTCCCAGAATGTGCAAAACAAAGAATTAAAAGCCATATCTCTTTTTCATTTGGCACATTGTCAAAAAGAATTGGGGCAAAAAGAAGAAGCTTTAAAAACGCTGAACACGCTAAAAGAATTAGCGCCCGACTATCCAGGATTAGACGAGGCCTTAAAACTTTAATCCTTAAAATTATATACAGTTCATCACTATGAAACTATTTTTTACTTTAATAGGTGTTTTTTTATTGAGTTATAATACATATGCAACAGAAATAGATTTTAACAATGCTGCCTCACTCAAAAAATCCCTGGAAACCCAGCAACAACTCGCTCCTCTTCTTGCTTTAAAATTAGCAACAATACAAATTGAAAACAATCAGACAGCCGAAGCCCGTGCGCTGCTTACGCAAAAAGTAACTCATCCTGTGTGGAGTTTTTGGAAAAATGTTCTTTTAGCCAAAGCGTCTCTTAAAGAAGGGAAAACTGTAGAAGTACAAAATGAGTTATCCGTTTTTCCGCCCGAACCTAATCCCGACAATAACCTCAATCAAACTTTTTACCGCACGCTGTATCATGAAGCACTGCTCATTAAAGACGATACTGCCAGCAAAAAACTAGACTGGGCTCTTTTTCCAGAATTTAATGAAAACACACCTGTCGGTATAAGCATTGTTGAAAAAGCAAAACGTTTGCGCGCGCTTGCCGCATTAGGAAAAACAGATACGATTCCAAATTTTATTAGCGTAGGCGATATTACCTCGGCGCACTTAGACCTCTCTGTTCAATGCAAAGCCCTTGATGATTTAGGCAGCATTTTGCGCAAAAACAATAAAACCGACGATACTTTACAAGCTTACAATGCCGTTATTACGCATCAGTGCCAAGGCGAACCGCTTATTAAGGCGTCGTACTGGAAAGCTAAAATTCTTTCGCAAATGGGCAATGCCGACAATGCCATCCAGGCCTATAAAGACTTCATCAAAAAATTTCCCGATCATCAATACACCGACGATGCCCACTATGCACTTGTCACGCTTTATAAAAAAGCTGGTAAAGATCATCTTTCGGATGAATCTCAAAAAAATTTACTGGGGCTTTCCAAAGGCGACATGAAAAATCGCTATTTATTTGATGCAGGATTTGAAAATTTTGAAAAAGGGAAATTTAAAAAAGCAATTGAGTTTTTTGACAACATTTTGCGAGGAACACCAACAGGCGATGAAAGCCATCCGCAAGCTCTTTATTGGAAGGCGCGCGCGCTTGAAAAAATGGGAGGAAAAGATTTGTCGGGCGCTAAAACCTGTTACCACGAATTAGCGCGCCGTTATCCTTTTTCGTTTTATGCCGTTCTGTCGTCTAATCGTTTAAAACAAAAATTTACTTTACCTGTTTCATCTCCAAACACGGCCGAAAGCACATCGTCAACAGCTGCTTTAGAAATATTTGCAACACTAGCATCCCTTGAAAAAATTGAAGCAATTACCCAGGCCCAAGACGTACTCGATTATTACACTCAAAGTGTTCCCGGCGACGTCAGCGATAAAACACTCATTCAAAAATGGGCCGAAGCGCACGATTTTAATCAGTCTATTACACTGGCCTCGCGCGAGTTATCTACCAGCCTCTTTGCTGTTGATTTAAACCCATCATCTCCCATTGCCTGGGCTTTTTATCCAAAACCTTTTGAAACAGATTTAATAACCGGCGCCAAACTTTCGGGATTACCCAAAGGCGCTATTGCCGGCATCATGCGCGAAGAATCTCTCTTTCGTCCGTCTGTTTTTTCTTCGGCCGGTGCTGTGGGCCTCATGCAACTCATGCCCACAACAGCCAGCATGCAATCACGTAAAATTGCCATGAACGGTTTCAATACTTCTCTTTTAACCGACCCTCAAACCAACATTAAATTAGGCGCTACCTTTTTTGCAGATATGGTGGATACTTTTAAAGGTTCTTATCCGCTAGCCATTATGGCCTACAACGCGGGCCCCGGTAATGTACGCAAATGGCTTAAAACCAATGGACATTTGCCACTGGATGAATTTGTAGAAAATATTCCTTTTTCAGAAACACGCGGTTACATCAAACGCGTGCTACGATCAATGCAAGTATATGGTGTGTTGTATGGAGATCAAAAATTACAAGAGCCCTTTGTAGATTTCAAGTTACCAAGCCTATAGCAAGCCTAACCTTCTTCCGGGGTATCTTCGGGAGTTTCTTCCGGCTCATCAATAGAAACACTCACATTTCCATCTAAAGCATAACTAGCAGGTAAATCTTTATTATAGCTTGATGAGGTCAATGAATTAATCGTGAGTTCAAAGGCATAATCTCCAGCAACAATTCCCTCTTTTACCGTAAAGGGCAAATCCATAAAACGTCCGGCGCGTCTAAAACCATTTTCCTGGCTTTCCACATGCACAATCACAATGCCAGGAACACTGATATCAAAGGACACGGTTGAATTCGACCGGGTGGCAGCCTCTCTCAAGGCAACTGATGTAAACGCGTTGGCATTCACTTCAAAAGCATCAGGATTATAATGAATTTCAAAATCAAGAATGTCGGCATCGTAAGTAGTGCTTTTTGGAAGATACACGTAATAATTAACATCCACCACAACTTCATCACCTACCGTAGGATTATCCAAAACGGCATTTCCCAAACACAAATAAAACTCCTGGATCAAATCATCGGTGGGATGGGGGCAATCGGGGTTGGTGCTAGCTTCGGTTACAAAAAAAATAAATTCTTCTTCGTCTCCCGAATCCACATCCCCACTGCCAAAAAAATCACGGTCTACATCATAGACGGTCACATCAAATCGGTAATTTCCCAGCTCGGTTGGCGTTCCAAAAATAATTCCGCGCGAATCTACTCCCATACCACTTGGCAAATTTCCACCCGTCATGGCCATGTAATCAGACTCATCCCACCAGTCACTCCAACCATGATCAACATGAAAATTATATTCATAATATTCATTTACAATAGCTGTGTTAAGCACGCGATGATCAAGATTGATGGTAGAAATACAGGCGTTTAAAAACCAAAATAAAAATAATAAGCAAAAATACTTAAGTTTTTTGAAAGGTATCATATAGTCATTTCTCCGCGACCCCAACCAACAGTGTATTTATTGAATTAATCCCTACATTAATTTTAGATTAATTAATTTTAAGGACCTAAATCCCTTCAACACATCTGTAATGATCGTTCTACACGAAAAAAAAGGCCCAATTTTGAATAAACAAAATTGGGCCTTAAATAACTTAATGATTTAAATAGCTTAGGCGGGCTGCGAATAATCGTACACGCCACGGCCACTCTTACGACCTAACCAGCCGGCTTCTACGTATTTACGCAGTAAGGGACAAGGACGATATTTATCGTCTCCCAAGTCACGTTGCAATACTTCCATAGCCGCTAAAGTCACATCTAAACCCACAAAATCGCCCAAAGTTAAAGGGCCCATGGGGTGATTAGCACCTAATTTCATTACTTCGTCGATGGTTTTGGCATCGGCAATGCCTTCTTGTAACACAAAAAAAGCTTCATTAATAAGAGGAAGCAACAAACGATTTACAGCAAAACCAGCCGAATCTTTAATATCGGCAGGTACTTTACCCAAGCTTTTGCCAAATTCAAACGCGCTGGTAAATGTTTCGTTAGAAGTACGAATACCACGGATCACTTCCACCAATTTCATGAGGGGCACGGGGTTAAAAAAGTGAAGACCCACAAAATTTTCGGGTTTAGCAGTAGATTGTGCCAACATGGTTACCGAAATAGACGAAGTGTTTGTGGCTACCACGGCCGTAGCCTTGGTTACCTTGGCCAGTTCGCTAAAAAAATCCTGTTTAGCCTTTAAATTTTCGGTAATAGCTTCTACAACCAAATCACAGTCGGAAAAATCGTTTAACGAGGAAGCAAACACCAAATTCTTTTTGGCAGCATCGGCGGCACCAGCCTCCATTTTGCCTTTTTCAACCAATTTACCCCAGCCAGCTTCAATTTTACCAATAGCCTTCTTGGTTTTCTCATCATTAATATCCTTAACAACTACGGTATACCCACTTTGGGCCGCAACCTGTGCGATCCCGTGACCCATTGTTCCCAAACCAACTACACCAATTTTTTTGAAAGCCATGTTTTCCTCCTGAAAATTAAAATGTTTTAGTGCTTTGCCAAGCTTATTGCATTGTGTCAATCAAATAGTGAAAAGGGCATAAGCCAAGCCCTAAGACCTGTAAGCTTCAAAAAAAACCAAATAATTTCAAAAACATACCTACATTGACTTTTGCTCCCAATTACCGTACAAAGGTTTTTCTTATTTTATGACGGTTAAAAAAGCACTCATCATAGCTGCTGGTTGTGGCAGCCGTTTAAACGGTGGTAAATCCAAACCAAAACCCCTCTACCGGGTGGCGGGTCTCCCGCTCATTAAGCGCATCATTCTTACTGCAAAAAAAGCAGGCCTATCCGAATTTGTGATTGTGGTGGGTTACGAAAAAGAAAAGCTCATTAAAGCCATTTTAAAAGAAGATTTAGGGGTCAAAATTGATTTTGTAGAAAACCCCGACTGGACCAAACCTAATGGTCTTTCTGTGCTGGCTGCCAAGCCCCATTTAAACGAAAATTTTGTTATCCTCATGAGCGACCATATTTTTGAGGCTCAAACACTGGAATCTTTTAAAAAAGAACCCATGGGTGATAATCAGGTTTTATTAGCTGTCGATTATAAAATTAAATCAATTGTCGATTTGGACGATGCCACCAAAGTAGAGGTAGAAAACAATAAAATTAAAAATATCGGGAAAGAAATAGCCCATTATAACGCTATTGATACCGGTATGTTTTTAGCCACCCCCGAACTTTTTAATGCCCTCGAGGAAGTAAAACAAAAAGGTGAAATAGTTAGCCTTTCGGCTGGCATTAAATTACTTGCCAATAAAAACCAAATGGGCACCTACGACATTAAAAATGGATATTGGCAAGATGTAGATACCAAACCCACACTCAAAGCAGCCGAAAAACATTTGATGAATTCCTGCCGCAAAGAAACAGATGGATTTATTTCGCGCAACTTTAACCGTCACATCTCATTATGGGTAAGTGGCTGGCTATCTAAAACCAATCTTTCGGCCAATCACATTACAGGCCTTACCTTTTTTGTAGGTGTATTTTCGGGCGTATTTGCGGCACGCGGTGATTACTGGAGTGTTCTTTTTGGCGCTTTTCTTTTTCAGCTTTCTTCCATTTTAGATGGTTGCGACGGCGAAATTTCTAAACTAAAAATGACAGCCTCGGTGTTTGGCCAGTGGTTTGATACTATTTGCGATAATCTTACCTACGTTATTTTTATTATTGGCATCATCATGGGGCTGCACAAAGTGGGCGATCCGCACATTACCCTTAAAGCTTCGCTTACTGTTTTTGGACTTTTTATGATTTTAACCATGATGTTTACCTATCTGTTGCGCAATACCAATTCGGGCAGCCTTTTGGCCATCCAAAGCGATTTTCAGAAAGAAGCTAAAAAAGGCGGCATTAAAGCATTTTTTGGAAAAATTCAGTTCATGCTTAAACGTGATTTTTTTGCTGTTATCTTTTTTGTAGTGGCTTTAATTGGCGGCCCCTCCCCTATTTTATGGATGTGTTTGGTGGGAGCCAATGCAGCCTGGATGGTACTGTTGTTTAGCAAGCTCACTGCCAACCGCAACCAACATGCATTGGTTGCCGATCGCGAAATATAAATTAGTAGGAAATTTTTTATGGGAATAGCCAGTCATTCAAATACCGCACATCGCATTAAAGCTTTTACACGCTACGCCGATATTTTAATTAACAAACACCCAGTACTTCTTAATATTGAAGTGATTAAAAGCTGCAATGCCACCTGCCATTTTTGTGTATGCTGGAAAATGGATGCAGGGCCAAGACTGCGCGATTATGCACCCGTAGTAAAAAAGTTAAAGCCCATTGTAGTGTCTCTGAATGGAGGAGAACCTCTGTTACGCAAAGATATTGCCGATATTGTACGCCAGGTAAAACCCCATACTATCCATACCGCTATTATTACCAACGCAGGTTTACTGACTATGGATAAATTTCGAGAGTTGCGCGAGGCAGGACTAGATCAACTCACTATCTCGCTCGATTATTTAGACGAACGTCACGATAAAGTACGCGGCATTCCCAACCTGGTAAAACATATTTCTACCATCGTTCCTCAAATTGTGGCCGAAGGTTTTACCAATGTGGTGTTTAACAGTATTATCATGCGTTCTAATTTGGATCAGGTTGTTAAAATTGCCAAGCAAGCGCACGAATGGGGTGTAAAAAATTCGTTTAGTGCTTACTCGTCGTTTAAAGCCGATAACGATACCGAAGTAATTGATAAACCCGAAGATCAAAAACAATTAAAAGACGTGATTGCCGAACTCAAATCGCTGCGTGAATCAAACCGCAATATCACCACCAGCGAATACTTTTTTGATCATGTCCCCGTGTTTTTTGAGAAAAAAGCCATCCCCGGATGCAAAGCCGGGCAACGTTGGGTAACCGTTACCCCCGACGGCTACATTCAACCTTGTTCAGAAACTCCTCGCGTGTGCCACTACACCGAATGGTCTGCCGATAAATTTGGGGATATCGATTGCGATGTATGCTGGTACGCTTGCCGCGCCGAATCTCAAGCGCCTGTAACGCTGAAGCGCATCAAAGAATGGGTGATGAATTAAAAAAGTAGTACAAACATCCCGCAGCTGCTGTAATTAATGCAATAAAAGTAAGATTGGTTCCCACAAAACGAGGGATAGAAACTCCTATAGTACGAAAAATACCAATGGGGTGTAAAATGCGTCCTGCCGTTAGCATAATACCCACCGCATGAACAAGCCTTCCATCGGCTCCTTTATTTTCTAATAAAAAAATTAACAACAAACACAGTGGCACATACTCAATGGCATTTCCGTGCATCCTAATTGCTTTAAATACTTTTTTGTTATTGCCATCACCAAGCGGCACCTGTTCTTTAACACGTCTATAAACAACATGGAGTCCTGGGTTCAATAAGCAAGTGCACCACTTAGAATAGATGAGTATTCTGAGTGGATATGGGTAAAAACTACTATCAATTTACTTTAATTGAACGAGAAACGATCGCGATTTTAAAGGCTAGGGGCCA
>JAIBAG010000007.1 GCA_019695305.1 bacterium | reverse complement strand
AAAAGGATATTCTTCTCGTCGAACATCGTCTCAACCATAGACCGAGAAAATGTTTAGACTTTTATACTCCTGCGGAAATACTCAAAAAATTACGTAGTGGTGCACTTCCACCTTGAACGTACCCTCCCTTATTCATTTTAAATCATGCTGTTTCACTATGATTCAGGTGATTTATTCTTAAATAATTGATTTTATTTATTTTTTTAGATGTAGGGCTTTCACTTACAAATCTCCGTCATTTGGCACTGACATTGCTTAAGCATAAAGCACATATGGAAAAGCTTTTAACCATTGCTGAGGTGGCGGCCCGATTAAGTTTAACACCTCAAACGATCTATAAAAAAATTAAGGAAGGCACACTGCCTGCCGTACGCGTGGGTTCTCAATGGCGCGTTCCTGAAGACAAAATAACAAGCTGGCTTGATTCTCAAAAAAACTTACTCACAAACGAAGATTCCTATCAATCACACAAAATAACAACCGTTTTAGCCGTTGATGATGATCCCATCATGCACAGTCTGGTAACCGATTTATTACAGCCCTTAGGTATTAATGTGTTGAGCGCTAACAATGTAACAAGCGCTGTTGAAATCGCGAAAAAGCATGGGAAAGAAATTGATGTCGTTATTTTAGACGTAATCATGCCTGACGAAAACGGCTTTACCGCTTTTTATGAAATGAGAAAAAACGGCCTTAAAGCTCCGGTTATTTTTTCTACCGCTTTTGCCGATAGTGATGAATTTAAAAAAATTCGTGAAACAGAAGAAGTATCAGTGGTGCACAAACCTTTTAAAAAGGGAGAACTCTTAGAAGCGTTGGCTGAAACTATTAGCCCGGACCGATAAAGGGTTAAGCACTAAAGGAGATGTTATGGGAGAAATGGACGAATTACTAAAAGAATTTTTGATGGAATCTACCGAAAACCTCGATCGTTTAGATCGTGATTTCGTGGTTTTAGAACAAGATCCCACCAATAGAGAACTTTTGTCTTCCATTTTTAGAGCCGTTCACACCATTAAAGGCACCTGCGGTTTTTTAGGTTTTGGTAATTTGGAAAAAGTAACGCACGTGGGCGAAAACCTTTTGGGTAAATTGCGCGATGGAAAAATTCAGCTCAATGCACCTCGCACCAGCGCCCTTCTCTCTCTTGTAGATGCTATTCGCGCCATGTTGGGCAATATTGAACAAACACAAAGTGACGGCAATGCCGATCACAGTGAACTTATTACCTTATTAACACAGTTACAAACTGATGATGGAGCGGCTTTAGCCCCCGCAGCCAGTGCACCTGCGCCAGCGCCGGAACAAAAGCAGGAAGCCGCACCTCAAGAAACAGCCCCTGCAGCTCCACAACCCGAAGCACCAGCTCCCGAAGTAAAAACAGAAGCTGCTGCAAGCGTTCAAGCTGTAGCCGCAAAAGCAGCCCCTGCTCCCGCCGAAGCATCTCATGGCGTGAGTGTGGCCGATACCGCTATTCGTGTAGATGTGAGCTTGCTTGATAAATTAATGAACCTTGTTGGCGAACTGGTTTTATCGCGCAATCAAATTGTTCAGTTCATGTCGAAACAGGAAGATTCCAATTTAGTGAGCGTATCGCAACGACTTAATCTCATAACATCGGAATTACAGGAAGGCGTGATGAAAACGCGTATGCAACCCATCGGTAACGTCTGGAGCAAATTTCCGCGCGTGGTACGCGATTTGGCCGCCAGCTGCGGAAAAAAGGTACGCCTGGAAATGATTGGTAAAGAAACTGAACTGGATAAAACGCTGATTGAAGCCATGAAAGATCCGCTCACACACATTGTACGCAACTCGGTAGACCATGGCATTGAAAGCCCGGATAAACGCAAAGCTGCCGGAAAAAATGAAGAAGGTGTTTTAAGCTTAAAAGCCTATCACGAAGGTGGTCAGGTTATTATTGAAATTGTGGACGATGGGGGTGGAATTCATCCCGATAAAATTAAAGACAAAGCTATTTCTAAAGGACTTATTACGCCCGAACAAGCTGCTAAAATGGGCGAACGTGAAATTTTAAGCCTCATCTTTTTGCCCGGTTTTTCTACGGCCGAAAAAGTAACCAATGTATCGGGCCGTGGTGTAGGTATGGATGTGGTACGCACTAACATTGAGCGCATTGGTGGCGTGATTGATATTCAAAGCAAACCAGGTCAAGGCACAACCTTACGTATCAAAGTACCTCTCACACTGGCTATTATTCCCGCCCTTCTTGTTACCTGCGGTGGCAATCGCTACGCCATCCCTCAAGCCAATCTTTTGGAACTGGTGGGATTAAATGATGAAGAAGCAAAAACCAAAATTGAAACGTTTCAGGGCGTACCTGTTTACCGCTTACGCGGCAAGCTGTTGCCCATTGTTTATTTAAACCAAACATTAAAAGCCGAAGCTAAACGTGGCCACACACTTAATATTGTGGTGCTGCAAGCCGACGGACAATCGTTTGGGCTGGTTGTAGACGAAGTGCGCGACACACAAGAAATTGTGGTTAAACCTTTGGGCAAACAATTAAAAGATTTATCGGTCTTTGCCGGCGCCACCATTATGGGCGATGGCTGCGTAGCTCTTATTTTGGATATTGTGAACATTGCCAAAGTATCGTCCATTCTTGATAAATCGCGCACCAAAGCTTTTGATGAAGCTCATCATGAAGCTAGTGCTCATGGCAACTACTCCGAAGCTGTTCTTTTATTCCGTGGACCTGATGATGGTCGTATGGCTATTCCTCTTTCAACGGTCTCTCGTTTGGAAGAATTTCCCATCGCTTCAGTTGAAGTATCGGGCAGTACCGAGGTGATTCAGTATCGCGGAAAAATTATGCCGTTAGTCCGTGTTTCATCGGTCATTGATGAAAGAAGAAGCCATCCTCGTAATGATCGCCCTCAAGATTTATCTCCCATGGGAAAAAATCTGCAGGTTGTTGTGTATGCCAAAGGTGATTTTGTAATCGGCTTTGTGGTCGATAAAATTTTGGACATTGTTTACCAGGAAGTAAAACTGGAAAACACCGGTAGCCGTGATGGCGTGATGGGCACCATGGTTATTCATAGTCGCATTACCGAAGTGTTGGATATTGAAGAACTGGTTAAATTGGCCCTGCCTAAAATTGCCGCCAAACATCAACCAAAAACCGAAGAAAGGGCAAACGTATGAGCACTAAACAATTTTGCACTTTTACCTTAGATGGCCACCATTTTGGTGTGGATGTTGAAAAAGTTCAGGAAGTCATCCGCTACCAGGAAATGACTTTTATTCCCTTGGCCAATTCCATCATTACAGGCCTCATCAACTTGCGCGGCCATATTGTAACCGCCATGGATTTACGCCGCAGATTGGGAATGAACGACCGCGGCGAAAACGAAAAATTGCCAACAAATGTAGTGATTAGAAGCGAAGACAGCCCGGTTAGCTTACTGGTGGATGAAATTGGCGATATTATGGAATTGGAAGACGAAACGTTTGAAGCCCCCCCCGCTACTTTGCAAGGCAGCGTAAAAGAACTCATTAGTGGTGCTTACAAATTAAAAGACAAACTGTTGCTTATTTTAAAAGTGGACGAAACTTTGGAGTTAACTGGAAAAAAAGAAGAAATGGAGGCCACCGCTTAATTTATTCGCCACGGCACATATCAACA
The DNA here is from genome assembly GCA_019695305.1 of bacterium. Taxonomy (NCBI): domain Bacteria; species bacterium. The sequence goes on along the minus strand of JAIBAG010000007.1, from coordinate 116,889 downwards.
TTGCGGGTATGCGTATAGCACTTACCGCGATGAGCTTCGGCCGATTTAGGGCCAAGCAAAGCCAGGGCAAATAAAGAACAAGCGAAGGATAAAACCATGAACTTTTTCATAACACAATCTCCTAAAAGCGTTATCGGCAATAGCGCCAAAAAGTTGCTTGTATTGGCTATCTTTTTTGGCCTTACTGCGCTCCTAAGCCCTACCCTGTCAAGAGCCGAGGAATTAGCCGAAAAACAAACATTTTTTACCCAAGACACCCTTACCGGAAACTGGGGCGGCCTGCGCGATGATTTATCCGATAAAGGCTTTGATTTTGAATTTATATATACCGGCGATGTTTTTGGAAACATCAGTGGCGGTATCGACAAAAAAGCTGTTTATTTAGGCGCTCTCGACATGACCCTGTCGATTGATACTGAAAAACTTTTTAAATGGAAAGGCGGCCAGTTCTTCTTTTACGGAACCGCTCTTCATGGTGGCAGCCCCAGCCTTCATTCTGGCGATGGCCAAGGGGTGAGCAACATCGATGCTTTAGATGCTGGCTACTTGATGGAAGCCTGGTTTCAACAAAAGCTTTTTGACGATAAATTTTCATTCTTGGTGGGCTTGTACGATTTAAATTCCGAATTTGATGCCATCGACACTGCAGGTCTTTTTATTAATTCCTCTCCAGGCATGGGTCCCGATTTTTCTCAAAGCGGATTAAATGGTCCATCGGCATGGCCTGCTACTTCGCTTGCTTTACGTTTATACTACGCCCCCATTCCACAGGTTTATATTCAAACCGCCTTTTTGGATGGTGTTCCACAAGATCCTAACCATCCCTTCAGCACTCAAATTCAATTTGATGATGGTGACGGATTCTTAAGCGCTACCGAAATTGGTTATTTGCCGGCTGAAGGTAAAGAAGATGCTCGTTATGGGAAAGTTGCCATCGGCGGCTGGATCTATACCGAAAAATTTGATGATTTGGTGGATACTGATAGCTTGGGCAATCCCGAAAGACGTTCGAGCTTTGGTTTTTATGCCTTGGGTGAATATCAGATATATCGCGAAGCCGATGACCATGAACAAGGTTTAAAAATTTACGGCCGTTTTGGCTACGCAACACCCACTGTTCACCAATTTAATTATTATTTGGGTGCCGGTGCCGTTTATACAGGTTTAATCCCTAAACGCGACAGTGATCAATTGGGATTAAACGTATCCACCGCCATTAATGGCAGCAAATATAAACGTGCTCAACGTTTAGCAGCTGCACCCGTTAAAAGTACCGAAGTGAATATTGAGCTAACTTATAAGGCACAAATTACACCGTGGTTAGCAGTACAACCCGATGTTCAATATATTATTAATCCAGGTACATCCAATGTGGGGCATGCGCTTCAGGTGGGTGGCCGTTTTGAAATAGTTTTTTAATTTATAATCTACGAGGAGAGAGAGGGCATTATGAAAAACATACTTAATAAATTAACAGTAGGCAAAAAACTAAATGCGTTAACGTTTATGTTTTTAGCCTTTATTTTTGCCGTAGGCGGCCTGGGTTATTATTCAACAGCCACTGTTGAAAAAAGCCTGGAAAATGTTGCCGAAGTGCAAATGAAGGCACTTCAAAACATGACATTGGCCGACATGATGCATGATGGTTTAAGAGCCGTTGTTTACAGAACGATGGTGGCAGCCGATACCCATGATGCCGAAGGGCAAAAGGAAGCAGTACAGGAAAACAAGGAATTTGCTGAAAACTTTCAAAAATATTTGAATGAAACGGATGCTCTTCCACTTGCTCAAAACATTAAAGACGCTATTAATAATGTACGTCCCGACTTGGAAAATTATATTAAATCGGCAGAGCACATTGTTAATACTGCTGTTAATAGCGGCTACGAAGCAGCACAACCAGAATTACCGGCATTTAATAAATCCTTTTCTGCGCTTGAAGAAAGTATGGGTGCATTGGGTGAACTTATAGAAACACAAGCCTTAAAATCGGTTGATGAAGCTAAAAGCGAAGGGAAAAGCCTCGATTGGCTTGTTGGTGGTCTCGTATTAATTTGCTCTCTTTTAGGCTTTGGAATCGCATCGAAAATTGCCTCCTCCATTACAAAACCCGTAAAAGAAAGCTTACTTGTTATGGAAAAGCTGGCCGAAGGCGATTTTAACCAAAAAGTAATGGTTCACTCCTCCGATGAAATTGGTCTCATGGGCAACGCTATCAACAAAACAATCGAAGCTCTTCATACAAAAGTAGAAGCTATTCGTAACGTTGTGAAAATAGCTGCTAATGGTGATTTAACCGATAATGTAGCTATTACCGGTGAAGATCCCATGGGTCAAATTGCCGACTCTGTAAATGCCCTACTCCAGAATTTTAGAATAAGTTTAAGCAATGTGGGACAAAACGTAGCCACATTAGGTATCACGTCACAGGGCTTACTATCTGAAAATGACAGAATGACAAACTCGTTTAGTGAAGCTTCTGTTCAATCGAACTCGGTGGCTACCGCTGCCGAACAAATTGACGGCAATATCCAGGTAATTGCCTCTTCTATGGAAGAAATGGGCGCTACTGTAAAAGAGATTGCCAAAAACACATCCGAAGCCGCCAAATTAACAGGTTCGGCTGTGACCACCTTACAAAATGCCGACACCACTATTACACAACTGGGTCAGGCCAGCAGTGAAATTGGAGAAGTGGTAAAAGTAATTACCTCCATTGCCGAACAAACCAATCTCCTAGCTTTAAATGCCACCATCGAAGCCGCCCGTGCGGGTGAAGCCGGAAAGGGTTTTGCCGTGGTTGCTAACGAAGTAAAAGAACTAGCCAAGCAAACAGCTAATGCTACCGAAGAAATTGGTCAAAAAATATCGATGATCAAATCTTCGAGTGAAGCCGCCGTTAGTTCGGTTCAAGAAATTAGAGCTGTTATTGGTAAAGTAAATGACATTACCAGCATCATTGCCAGTGCCGTAGAAGAGCAAACCGTAACCACAAACGAAATTAGCCGTAACATGAGTGGTGCAGCTAGTGGCAGTACCGAAATTGTAAAAAACATCAAGGGTATTGCCGAAACAAACAATATGGCTACTACCGGTGCTGTTAATGGGAAAAGAACAGCCGGCGAATTGAATGAGATTTCTCAGTATCTGAAAGGTTTACTTGCAAAATTCAGAGTAGATAAAGACACCAGCAATACAAATCGTATTGTATGGACAAGAGGGTTAGCCACTAACGATGCTGAAATTGATCGTCAGCACAAAGAACTCTTTGATCGTATTGATGGTTTGTATCAAGCGTTAAATAATGGCGCAAGTACACAAGAAACAGAAAAAGCCTTTGATCATGTTGAAAGTTACTGTGTGGAACATTTGGGCTACGAACAACGCCAGATGGAATCTGAAGGTTATCCAGATTATCCTGCCCACAAAGCACAGCATGATATTTTTATGAAAAAATGGGCAGAATTGCGCCAGGAGTTTAAAGCTCAGGGAGCAAACTTAACTTTTACTATCCGTGTACGCCGTCATGTGGTGGATTGGTTTATCAATCACATTAAAACAGTGGATGTAAAACTAGGCACATGGCTTGCCGAAAGAGGAATTAAAGAACACCATGCTTAATTGGCATAATAAATAGGAGAAACTCTATGAACACGTTAATCAATAACATGAAAATTAAAGCCAAGCTTTTCAGCCTGGCTGGAATCTTCGTTGCCGCACTGATTGGGTATGGAGTTTTTGCCTACTCAACCATGCAAACCGTTCAGGTAAACGGACCTTTGTACAAACAAATTGTACAGGGCAAAGATCTCATTGCCGATATTTTACCTCCTCCGGAATATATTATTGAGTCGTACATGACGGCTCTTGAAATGACTTATGCCACAAGCAATGAAGAAAAAACGGCCCTCATCGACAAAATGGCTACTCTCAAAAAGGATTTCGATACGCGTCACGAGTATTGGAAAGGCGATTTGGATGAAGGGAAAATGAAAGATACTCTTCTTAACGATTCATTTACACCGGCTATTGCATTCTTTGATTTAGTCGACGCTGAACTCATCCCTGCTGTTAAGGCCGGCGATAATGCCAAAGCATCATCTATTGTACTTGAAAAAATGAAACCTTTGTACCTTCAGCACCGTGAAGCCATCAATAATGTTGTAACCATGAGCACCGAGCGTAATACTCAGGTTGAGACTCATGCCAACAGCCTTATTGCCTCACGCACTGTTATTATGATTGGTGCCGTGTTTTGTATTTTGGGTTTAATCGCTTTTGCTTCTTCTCTTATTACCAAACAAATTGGACATGGCATTAGCCTTATGCTGGGTGCCTTAGATAAACTTTCTAAAGGTGATTTTAATCAGAAAATTGACCTTCATACCCAAGACGAAATGGGCCAAATGGCTACTGCTTTTAACACTACTCTTAAAGGTTTAAATGAAAAAGTAACCTTAATCCGCAACGCGGTTAAAAAAGCCGAACAAGGAAATTTGTGTGTTAAAATTAATTTAGAAGGTGAAGACCCCATGGCTCAAATTGCTCAGTCGATCAATAATTTACTGGGTAGCATGAAAGCAAGCCTGGGTTATGTAGGGCAAAATATTGCTACTTTAGGTAATACTTCACACGAATTATTATCGGGCAGCGACACAATGAAAAATACGTTTAACGAAGCCTCTATCCAATCCAACTCGGTGGCCGGTGCTGCCGAACAGATTGATGGTAATATTCAGGTGATTGCTTCTTCCATGGAAGAAATGGGTGCCACTGTTAAAGAAATTGCCAAAAACACAAGTGAAGCGGCTAAACTTACCAGTTCGGCTGTAAACACTTTAAGTGGTGCCGATACAACCATTGGTCAGTTAGGACAAGCCAGCCTTGAAATTGGTGAAGTGGTAAAAGTAATTACCTCTATTGCCGAACAAACTAATTTGTTAGCCTTAAATGCTACCATCGAAGCGGCCCGTGCCGGTGAAGCCGGTAAGGGTTTTGCCGTAGTTGCTAACGAGGTAAAGGAATTGGCTAAACAAACAGCCAGTGCAACCGAAGAAATTGGACAAAAAATTTCCCTTATTAAGTCTACCAGTGAAGCGGCCGTAAGCGCTGTACAGGAAATTAAGGATGTAATTTCCAAAGTAAACGACATCACAAGCGTGATTGCCAGTGCTGTTGAAGAACAAACGGTGACAACTAATGAGATTAGCCGTAACATGAGTGGAGCAGCAAGCGGCAGTACCGAGATTGTTAAAAACATCAAAGGCATTGCCGAAACAAATATTCATGCCACCAAAGGTGCCGAACACAACGAACAAATGGCCAATCGTTTAAATGGCCTGTCCTCGGAACTTAAAGCTCTCATAGGTAAATTTACCTTTGAAGATCGTGGTGACGCAACATTGCAGTAAATTTGGGCTATCAAAAAGCCTAAGGGGGATTTATGCGAGCAATTGTTATTGACGATTCACGCACCATGCGTGTGATGCTTTCCAGGATTTTAAAAGAATTTAATTTTGAAATTTTGGAAGCTGGTCATGGTCAGGAAGCCCTAGACTGCTTGGCTAAAAATGGTCCGGTAGATTTAGCTCTTGTAGACTGGAACATGCCAGTAATGAATGGGCTTGAGTTCATTAAATCTGTTCGCCAAATTCCAGAACACGAAAAAATGTGGATTATGATGGTAACCACCGAAACTGAAATGGACAACATGGTAAAAGCCATGGTGGCCGGTGCTAACGAGTACGTGATGAAACCATTTACACGCGATATTATTGTAGGCAAACTGGAGTTGATGGGTTTAATACCTCCCCCACCTGCTCCTGCTCAGGCTTAAATAATAAAAAATACATGCAAGCCACAACCGATAAAATACGCGTGCTCATAGTTGATGATTCGGCCATCGTCCGAAAACTCTTATCCGAAATTTTAGGCGCCGATCCCAAAATTGAAATTGTGGGACTTGCTGCAAACGGCAAAATTGGTGTTCAGATGTTTGAAAATTTAAAGCCCGATTTAGTAACCATGGACATTGAAATGCCCGAAATGACAGGCCTTGAAGCTTTATCTAAAATTCGTGAAACAGATAAAAGAACACCTGTTCTCATGTTTAGCTCGCTCACACAGCGCGGTGCTGCCGATACTTTAGATGCCCTGGGTCGTGGCGCTACCGATTATGTTACTAAACCCACCAACGAAGCCGGTGGTTTAAATGCCGCCAAAGAATGGATTAGAGATCAAGTGTTAGCTAAAATTCACGCTTTGGGTGCACGCACAAAACTTTTTAATATGGCTTCCAAGGCCCCTACTACACCGAGCGTCACAACTTTAGCTTCTTCAGCCTCAAAGCCTAATGCTTTATTTAAAGTAACTAATCGTGTTGAAATTGTAACTATTGGTATTTCAACGGGTGGACCAAATGCTTTAATGGAACTTATTCCCAAAATTCCAGCCGGCTTTCCCGTTCCCATTGTGATTGTACAACATATGCCTGCCTCGTTTACAAAATTTTTAGCAGATCGCTTAAACACTACATCTCCTCTTAATGTTCGCGAAGCTGGAAATGACAAACCTGTTTTAAAAGCTGGTGATGTTTGGATTGCACCAGGTGGATTTCATATGGTTTTAGAAAAGGATGGTGCACTTGTACGACTTGCCCTCAATGATGAAGCTCCAGAAAATTCATGCCGCCCTGCTGTGGATGTTTTATTTCGTTCGGTATCACAAATCTACGGTAAAGGAACTTTGGGCTTAGTCATGACAGGAATGGGCTACGACGGGCTTAAAGGAAGTGAAGTGATTGTTAAAAATGGCGGCCAGGTATTTACGCAAGATGAAGCCAGTAGCGTAGTATGGGGAATGCCTGGAGCTGTAACCAATGCCGGACTATCAAGCCGGGTATTACCATTAAAAGATATTGCAAAAGCAATTATTGAGACCGTTGGCGAACAACGCATCGGTTTTACCTATGAACAGCGACAGCTTTGAGTATATTAAAAAATTTGTGGGTGAAACGGCCGCCATTATGGTGGAACCCGGCAAGGAGTATTTTGTTGAAAACCGTCTCATGCCAGTAGTACGTGCCGAAGGGATGCAAACCATTGAGCAGCTGGTTAATCTCATGCAAAACCGCCCATTTGGAACGATACACCATAAAGTGGTAGATGCCATGACTACAAACGAAACCCTCTTTTTTAGAGACATCTACCCGTTTGAGTCACTCAAAAAAATTATTATTCCAGAGCTCATTCAAAAAAGAGCCAATGAAAAAGCACTTAACATCTGGTGTGGAGCATCATCCAGCGGACAAGAACCCTACTCACTGGCTCTTCTCCTACGTGAAACATTTCCTCAATTAAAAGACTGGCGCATCACATTTATTGCGAGCGACATTTCGGACAGCATGCTTGAACGTTGCAAAGCCGGCGTCTACACACAACTTGAAGTTAACCGCGGCTTGCCTGCCATATATTTGGCAAAGTATTTTGAAAAAAGTGGCCCCGACTGGAAATTAAAGGACGATATAAAAAAGATGGTGGATTTTAAAAAAATCAACCTGGTGGGCAACTGGCCACTTATGCCCAAAATGGATATTGTCTTAGTAAGAAATGTTCTCATTTATTTTGATGTGGATGTTAAAAAGGCCATACTAAAAAAAGTACGTGAGCTCATGAAACCGGATGGCTATTTCTTTTTGGGTGGTGGAGAAACCACGCTTATGTTAGATGATAACTTTGATCGTTTAAATTTAGACAGGGTTAGTTGTTATACTATCAAGTCGTCCGTTTAACTGACACACTTGACTTGTTAGTACTACAGGACCGCAGGCTAGCCCTGGTGGGCTATCTGTTAAATAACGGTCCTGTTAGTAAAATAAAGGGGGCAGTATGAACATACTTGTTGTAGATGATAGTAAAGCCATGCGCATGATAGTGTTGCGCAACTTAAAACAAGCCGGCTTTGAAAATCATAATTTTATAGAAGCCGAAAATGGCAAAGATGCATTAGCCAAAATTAACGCCTCCCCTCCCGACCTCATCTTATCGGACTGGAACATGCCTGAGATGAAAGGCATTGAACTGTTGCAAGAGCTTAAAAAAGCCGGCAAAGCCATTAAATTTGGTTTTGTTACCTCAGAATCTACCGACGAAATTAAAAATTTGGCCAAAGAAAATGGGGCATTATTTGTGATTACAAAACCTTTTACGGCCGAAACTTTTAAAATGACCTTAGAAGGGATTGTAAAATGAGTACACAAATTGTAACCGCCGATTGGCTTAAAGCGTTAATGGAAGGTACTAACGAACTGGCTACCAGTACCATGGGGCTTGAAGCTTATAACGATCCTAAACTCCATAACACAGTTCCTGATGGTGTATCCGGTTCATGCTTATCGTTAGCTGTTGATACCACCTCGGTAATGCTGGCTGTAATGGCCACTAAAGATGGATGCACCCAGATGGCAAAAGCTCTTTTAGGCATGGGTCCGGATGATGCGTTAAGCGATTCTGAAGTGGCCGATGCCGTGGGTGAAGTTATCAATATTGTGGCTGGTGGTGTTAAACGCATCATGAGCAGCAGTGCTCAATCCATTCAGCTGGGATTACCCATTTTTATGAGCGGTAAAATTGAATGCGGCGAAAATCAGGAAGCCGCCGTTGCCGATTTTAAAATTGGAACTATTCCCATTAAATTATTAATTATTGCTCGTAAATAGGGAGAAATTTATGCCAGGAAATTATCATTTACCAACCGATAAAGAAGTATCCGCCATGTTAGCCGATTTAATTGGTAAAGACGCCCCAACCAAAACTTCGGCCGCCTGGACACCTCCTGCTGGTGGCCCTTTAACGGTAGCTACTTATACCAATAATGCTGGCGAATTGGGCGCTGTTTGCATTTGTGACTTATCAGTTGGTGGCAGCATTGGGGCCATTTTAACACGCATTCCGGCTTCTCTTGTTAACGAAGGCATTAAAGCAGGTAAACTGGCCGATAATTTAATGGAAAACTTAAAAGAAGTTCTTAATATTTTTTCGAGTATCATTAATAAATCGCCTCATCCGCATTTAGCACTTAAAGAAGTATTATCGGTACCTCCTGCTCTTCCCGATGCGGTTAATGCAATTGTATCAAAACCGGTTACCCGTCTCGATTTAGAAGTATCGGTTCCTGGCTACAATAAAGGCCTTATTTCCTTCTTTGCTGGTTCCTACAAATAGCTTCCAAAACACTTGTCAATTCTCCAGTCTGTTGATAGGTGGAGAGCCATGAGTGATCAAGACATTAAAATAATGGCCGAACCCCAGATGGACCCCGAAAAATGTTTATTCAATCTGGAAAAACCCCTTTATCCTAACGGAGGTTCTTTTACCTTCTCCAGTAAAGAAGAAGCCAAAGGCTCAGCCCTGGCTGAAGCTATTTTGAATGTGGAACAAGTGGTTTCGGTATTCATCTCCCCTACTTCTCTCATGGTGCAAAAGCAAGGTTACGATAACTGGCGCACGGTTGGGCCACAAATTGGTAAAGCCATCCGCGAAACCGTTAAAAGTGGAAAAGATATTATTTCTCCCGAAAAATTTAAAAGCCTGCCCGATGTAGAAACCTTAAAAGTTCAGGTTATTAAAGTGATTGAAGAACGTGTGAACCCCGCTGTTGCCTCGCATGGCGGCTTTATTGAGCTGGTGGATGTAAAAGCCAACGACATTTATATTAAAATGGGTGGTGGTTGCCAGGGTTGTGCATCTTCTACCGCTACTTTAAAGCAAGGTGTTGAACGTACGCTCCGCACCGAGATTCCGTCTTTGGGCCAGATTATTGATGCTACCGATCATGCTTCGGGAGCTAATCCTTATTTTCAGCATTAATTATTTGAGGAAAAGACGGCATTTCTCTCACCTTTTTTAAATAAGTCATCCATTCTTGGGCATTTTTACGAATCAGAGTAAGATCAATTCCAAAATAAGGCGTAGGGTATCTCTTAAGTTTTAGGACAACTTTTTGAAAAGCTTTAGCCGCCGGAGCATGCCGTTTCTTTTGAATATGACAAAAAGCACCGGCAAAAATAATGAGCGCTTGTAAAAAGAGTTTAGAGTCTGTTTTATTTTTAAGCCAAATATGTTCAATTTCTTCGTGGGCTTCGTAGTATTTTCCCCGGTTAAAAAGAGAAATCCCCTCTAAAAAATGGCGCTTGTCATCGGGCGATAAATCCATCATATTTGTTCATCATATGACAACTAAACCTCAGAAAACACTAGAAACTTTTGATAATCCCAATAGCAAAAGACCGTATCAAATCGACTTTACCTGCCCAGAATTTACCTGCGTGTGCCCTAAAACCGGCCAGCCCGATTTTGCGACGATTAAGATCAGCTATATCCCCAATAAAAAATGCATCGAGCTTAAATCGCTAAAGCTGTATTTATGGAGTTACCGAAATGAAGGCGCTTTTCACGAGGCCGTCACTAATAAAATTTTGGATGATTTAGTAGGAGCCTGCAAACCCCGTTTTATGGAAGTGGTAGGCGATTTTTATGTACGTGGCGGTATTCATACCGTGGTGACGGTAAGATATGGAAAAAACACTTAAAGTCATCAATCAACTACAGCAAAAGGGTATCATTGATCAATACGCTCTTGGAGGAGCCATGGCTTTGCTTTTTTATGCCGAGCCTACCCTTACCTTCGATTTAGATATTTTTATTTTTTTACCAGACCAAAAAAATAAAGCCCTTCTTGATATGAGCAGCCTCTATGCGGAACTCAAACAAAAAGGCTATCCCCCTAAAAATGAACATGTTTACATCGAAGGAATACCTGTTCAATTTATACCCGCATACAACCCGCTTGTTGAAGAAGCCTTAAAAAACGCAGATACCAAAAAGTACAAGTTGGTTAAAACAAAGGTTTTGAAAATAGAATATCTTTTGGCTATTATGATAGATACAAACCGCCCGAAAGATAGAGAGCGCATAAAAACACTTTTGGAAACAGTTAAATTTGACAATAAACTTTTAAAAAAAATACTCGATAAGTTTAATTTAAAAACTAGATGGAATAAAGAAATTGAAAAATAAAATAAAAATAGCTCAGGTATTTAAGGCTAAAAGAAAAAGAAGAAAAAACTTGGCCCGCCTATCCATTGAAGAGAAACTAAAAATTTTAGTTCAACTTCAAAAAATGGCTTTCCCATTACTTTCTGCCCGTGGCCTTAAATTAAAGCCTTGGGTTTTTTAAAAAATAATGTTTTCAAAAAAATTTAAAAAACTAAAAAATCCTTCCAGCTGGCGCCGTCTTTCTATTGCCAATTGGGATGCTGCAAACGACCCCACGGTGTACGGCGTATTAGAATATGATTTTACCAAAGGTTTAGAGTTCATTAAAAAAGTAAACGAAACCCAAAATATTAAAATTTCCCCTACACATTTTGTGGCTAAAGCCATGGCGTTAACGCTAGCGCGCTATCCCGATATCAATGGCATTATCCGCTTTGGCCAAATTTATCTGCGCGATACGGTAGATATGTTTTTACAAGTGGCTGTTCCAGGCCAAGATTCTACCGAAAAACCCGATTTATCCGGGGCGTTAATTCGCGAATGCGATAAAAAATCATTCAAACAAATCAGTGAAGAATTAAAAACAAAAAGCGAGCTTATCCGTAGTAAAAACGATCCTGAATTTAAAGACACAATTAAGCTCATGGATTTAGTGCCCCCCATTTTTCTAAAACCCTTGCTCAAACTGCTTACTTTTATTTTGTATGATATAGGGATGCCCATCCCCGCCATCGGCTTAAAAGAAGACCCGTTTGGTTCGGCCATGGTCACCAGTGTGGGCATGTGGAATGTACCACCGGGTTTTCCACCCATTGTTCCTATCTCACGCGTACCTCTGCTTGCTTGTGTAGGCGCTGTGGCTAAAAAACCCTGGGTGGTAGATGATAAAATCGAAATCCGCCCTATTCTGCAGATTAATGTAACGTTCGATCACCGCTTTATTGATGGTTTTACGGGATCACGCATGATTCATTTTATTAATGAAATTTTTGAAAAACCGGAGGAGTATTTAGAGTCTGACAAATAAATTAATACATGTTTTGTATTAATTTATTTGATCAGAATCTTATCCCGCTAGCGGGGCTCGGGAAATTCTAGAAAAGCGCTTTTATCAACGAATCCGTCACACTATCTTTCGCCACCACATCCACTTTAAGACCATAAGACCGCGCCGTTTTGGCGGTAACGGGGCCTAAACAAGCGATAGGTCCATTATAACAAGAAACCATTTTATAAAAAGCATGTACACTGGAAGAGCTTAAAAATAGTGTCCAATCGGGATTTTTATTCAAAGCCTCGAGAAGAGCCTCTTTATTTTTTGTTTCCGGGAGAGTCTTGTATAAGGTAACAGTATCGACTTTATTTTTAAGTGCCTTTAAGCCTTCTACCAACTCTTCACGTCCATCTTGAGCGCGTGGAATAAGAATTTTCTTGCGATTAATCCTTTTCTTTTTAAAAGCATCAATCAACCCTTCAGCTACAAATTTTTTAGGCATGAGGTCAGCTTTTAAGCCATAAGTTTTGAGTGTTTCTGCAGTAGCACTACCAATCACGGCAATCTTGACGTGAGCCAAGTCACGTGCATCGTGAACATGCTTAAAAAAGTGTTCTACCGCATTGGCACTGGTTAAAACCAGCCAATCATAGCGATCAATATTTTTAATCTTACTTTTTTGAGGAACCACTTTAATAAGAGGCACGTCTAAAACTTGAGCACCTAATGCGGATAATTTATATGCAAGCTGAGAGTTTTGATGCCCAGCACGGGTAATCAAAACTTTTTTACCAAAAAGAGGCTTTTCTTCAAACCATTTAAGCTTGTCTCGTAAACTTACAACCTCGCCTACCACCACCACGGCAGGAGGTTTTATCTGTGCGGCATCACGAGCTAAATGTTGAAGTGTAGACACTACCGTTTTTTGATGCGGGTATGAACCCCATGAAATGAGCGCGGCCGGTGTTGCGGGAGATTTGCCAGCATTCATAAGATGAGAAAGATTCTCATTCAGATGCGCCGTGGCCATCAAAATAACAACCGTATCAAACGAGGCTACATGGGGCCACGGGATTTGCTTTTGATTATTATCGGCACAATGCCCGGTCAGCACACAAAAGTTAGAGGCAAAATCACGATGCGTAAGCGGAATACCCGCATAGGCCGGAACAGAACTGATAGACGAAACTCCCGGAATAATTTCAAAAGGAATTTTATTTTGCTTTAAAAACTCTGCTTCTTCCCCACCACGGCCAAAAATAAACGAGTCACCACCTTTTAAACGTACAACCGTTTTATATTTTTTAGCACAGGCTAATAGCTCATCCTGAATACTTTCTTGCAAGCCGGGATTCTTGTCGCTTCCTTTTTTACCCACATATATTTTTTTACATTTTTCCGAGGTAAAATTAAGAAGTGCGGGATTAGCCAAATAATCATACAACACCACATCTGCCTTTTTTAAAAGCTCACAACCTCTTAGAGTAAGCAAACTTGTATCACCAGGCCCAGCGCCTACCAAATACACTGTTCCGGTTTTTTTCATGATACCGCATGAAAGCGCCGGCCGGGCATGGCCCTTATCCGTCCTTCCATTTCCATTTTTGTGAGTAAACGCGATACCGTGTGCGCCGGCATGGTAGTTTTTACAATAATATCGTCCATATCTAAAATATGCTCGCCCAACAGCTTAAAAATAACTTCTTCTTCCGGGTTTTCAAAATGATGCCGCGGCGCCAGGGTACGTACTTCGTACTTCCATTCATCTAAAATATCTTGAGCTTTTGTTACAAGTTTGGCCCCTTTTTGAATAAGCTGATTACATCCGGCAGAACGCGCCGAAAAAATGGGACCGGGAACGGCAAACACATCACGCCCTTCTTCTAAAGCATAATCGGCCGTAATAAGAGAACCACTTTTGGCATTGGCTTCTACCACCAATACTCCGCGCGATAATCCGCTAATAATCCGATTCCGTCGCGGAAAAAAGCCGGGATGAATTTCACTACCAATGGGAAATTCGCTAAGCAACGCGCCTCCATTATCTAAAAGAGGCCCCACGTATTTTTTGTGATCGGAAGGAAACATAACATCAAGCCCATGTCCCAGTACCCCCACCGTTTTTCCTTTTTGGTACAAACAGGTAAGATGCGCTTCTATATCAACACCGGCAGCAAAACCAGATGCAATGCGCACACCTTGCAGCACTAAATCGCGCACCAGTTCGCGACATACCTTAACCCCATAATCGGTAATTTCACGCGAGCCCACCACACCCAACCAATCGCCCTCGTTTAAAAATGTGAGGTCCCCTTTAAAATACAACACTGGGGGAGCTTGCGCGATATGCTGCAGAGCCTTTGGATATTGTTCATCGTTAAACGTAACAATGTGAATACCCAAAGTCCGAGTTTGTTCAATAAGGCGTTTTATAGGATCAAAAGCAAAGTTTTTAATGGACGTTAAAAGTTCGGCAGGAAGAGTTTTATCGAGAAGCTCATCGCGCTTTTCAAACACGGCTTTTGGCGAACCATAAAGCTCGATAAGCCTAAAAAAACGCGCTGGCCCTACACCCTTTACCTGGGTGAGGGCCAGCCAATACATAAGATCTAAATCATTCACGGAAAGCTTTTATCACATTAAGCTTCAGGAGTGGAACCATCTTCTTCAATATCCACACGATCACGCAGTTCTTTGCCCACTTTAAAGAAAGGCAAACGCTTAGGGCGCACTTCTATAGATTCACCGGTACGAGGATTACGGCCTGTATAGGCCCCATATTCGCGGGGAACAAAACTACCAAAACCACGGATTTCTATACGTCCACCACCCGCTAAAGTATCAGTCATTTGATCAAAAATGAGGTTCACCACGTCTTCGGCCTTCTTACGCGGTTGCTTTGTTTTTTCCGAAATAATATCAACTAGTTGCGACTTATTCATCCTAGCCTCCCTCTTCCCATTGTTTGAAAAAACTTGAACTTAATTAGTTTAAGCCCTTAGAATTATTCATAAATTAAACACTTTTTTAACGGTCTCGTCAACCCCCAAATAGCGCGTTAATCGGCCAAAAATTCAATCAATTCCTCCTTGTGAACTTTGGCATCCTGATAACCAAGTTCAAGTAGTAGTTTAATATATCCCGGTACAAACGCTAAATAACTAAGGATATCTACGCCTGCTATGGGATCAATATCCAAAGCCCGAAGAAGAATTTTTTCAAAAAAGGTGAAGCTTTTATCCTGTTCAGAACGGTGCTGAAACCATTCGGAGAAAATTTCACTGATATCGTGGGACGGTGAAAGTTCAAACACTTTTAATTTCTTAAGGCCTCGGTTTGCCACATCACCCTTAATACCCTCCCGCAACAACATACTGTTGATTTTGTCGATATAGTTTTTGCCATAAACTTTTTCACTCCATTCTACAATACGGTTAATACGGGTAAGCTGTTCAATATCGTACTGAATACGATCAACAAACAAAGCATTCATCACCTGCCCTACCAATTGCCCCAAAGACGGATATTGATTAGGTGGAACTAGGGTAGGAATGGTTTCACCTGCCTGATACCGGTGATGCAAACCCACTATTAAAATTTTATTGGCCCCCAGCTGAATAGCCGGCGACATAGGAGTATTAAGCTTCAATCCTCCATCGGTATAATAAGTGCCCCTTACCTGCACCGGTGGAAAAATGATGGGAATAGCCGCTGAAGCCAAGGCATGCTCTGCAGCAAGCTCGGTAAGTTGGTGTGGGTATTCACCCGTATAACGCAAGTTACTTCTTTTTTGGATAAAAAGCTCCATACGCCCGGTAGAAACATTGGTGGCCGTTAAACTAATAGCCGATAGATGGCCATTTTTAATGTTTTTACCAATACTCCTAAAATCAACCAATTTATTGATATAGGGCTTTAGGGGTGATGTGTCTAAAATACCTTTAAAATGACTTAAACTCCCCAGTTTATGCTCTAACTTATTTTGAGTTACCCCCAACAAATTGTGTGTGATGTTTTTTACCGTTTTGCCCACCAGTGTACCCATAGCCTTTAAATTGCGGCAGTACACATTTTCCTGCTTTAAATCCTTCCATAACTGGTGCAGCATCTTACCTTGAAAAGCCGGGTTTTCAGCTGTTGCGGCCATATATATTGAATTGATAGCGCCTACAGATGAACCACAAAGAACATCAAAATTGACAGGTTTAGGCAGCTGTTTATCGAGCTGCGTGCGGATGTAATACAAAACCCCGGCCTCATAGGCGCCCCGAGCTCCTCCGCCCGAAAGCACAAGACCCAGCGATGATGACGGTTTAGGCATTTCACTATTGTAACCAAGCATCAGACATTTAAAAAGCTAAAAATACACCCTAAGCTTCTGTAACAATTAAAAATTAAGACGATATTCGGGTTTTACAGATTTTGAATTTCTGCTAAATTAGACAGATGGCAACTAAAACCGCAGCCTCTAAAACTACCGAAATAGGACTCGATACGGGAACGTATAAAGTTATTACCGAAAAAAGTTTACCCATAGTGGCCCATACAGGTATTGGCGTTGTCTTAGTTGCCCTATCGTCAAAAGGTACAAGCGGTATTTTAAGCTGTTTTAAACCCTCTCTCATCTTCTTAACAGGACCTTTCTTAGCCGAGCTTACCAAAGAAGGTCTTTCTCCAGAAGAATTTCAATTTTATGTTTTTGGTGGCACAGGAGAAAGCAACTGGATAAAAGAAATGCTAAGCCCTTTAAAACTGTCTATTCGCTATGAAGATTGTGGCGGTTTTTTTTCACGCCGCATCACCCTTCATAAAAACGCAATTGAATTTAATAAAAACCATATCACCACAACACTCCCATGATCACACTGGCCCAAATTGTTTCCGATGTTAAAACACTCCCCACATTGCCCGAATCGGTAGCGCGCATTTCAAAAGCCATACGCAATGCAAGTTCTGAAATAAAAGATTTTGAAAAAATTATCATGCCCGACCCTTCACTTACCACCAACTTGCTTAGATTATGCAATTCGGCTTATTTTGGCTTTACGCGAGAAATTACCTCGGTAAAACAGGCTATTTCTCTAATGGGCATTAACCGTGTTTATGAACTGGCTTTAAGTGGCGCTTTTTCGGCAGTTATTCCCCCTTATTTATTAGGTTATAATATTCCTTCTCATATTTTTTGGGAACATTCTGTTGCGGTAGCTATTATTGCCGAAGTATTAGGCAAAAAAATTGGCTTTCCAACCAAAGATCAAATTTTTACGGCCGGCCTCCTTCACGATATTGGTAAAATTATTTTAGGGCCTCATCTGCATTTAAAAGCAAGCAACAAAATCTCTTATCCACTTCTTCTCACCGATTGGGAATTGCAGTTAGCCGGAACCGACCACACTGAAGTAGGTTCTCTCTTATCTCAAATATGGAATTTACCAGAATCGTGCGAAGAAGTGATCCGGTGGCACCACAAACCTACTCATGCCACAGAATCGCGTTACGAAGCTTTAGTTCAGCTAGTCAGTGTAGCTGATTCTTTGGCGCATTTATACGGTTACGGGCATGACGGCTTTGATATTTACCGTGGTGTACCGCAAGAATTATTTGAAAAATTTAAATTAGATACAAATGCTATTGATATGATTGCCGAAGAAACTCGGGATCCCATCAATCAGATGAAGCAGTATTTTGCGAACAAGGCAGGATAACGTTAAACCGCATAAATTGGCCAGCCACGCTTTCGGCCCACACTAAACCATTGTGCAACTCAACAATTTCTTTACAAATAGCAAGCCCTAGGCCTGTGCCGTGATAGCCCTTACCTCCCGCAGGACGGTTAACTTGCTCAAATTTATTAAACAAACGAGGAATAGAACCAACATCCATACCTTTTCCGTCATCTTCTATACTTAAATATAAAAAATCATTCCCTACAAGATTAGCCCCTGCTCTTTTAAATAATTCACCTAAATCGGAATTCTTGGCTTTACCTACTGTAACCTTCACGTTTTTACGTGCAAAACGGATCGCATTATCAGATAAATTCATGAGTATTTGAATCATCATATCCTGATCGGCCTCAAATACAATACTTGCACTTTGAGGTTCAAAATGAAACTCGATACCCTTTTCATGTGCCTCACTCTTTAAACTTAACAGCGTTTCGTAGATAACGGGCACAATATCAAAACTAGAAAAATTAACATGAATACGACCCGATTCAAGACGCGACAAATCTAATAGATTGGTAATAAGGCGGTTTAAGCGCTCAATATTTTTACTAGTAGTTGCTACTACTTTAACCTGCTTTTCGTTGAGCTCACCCAAAATACCATCCTTTAAATTGGAAATGGCGCTTTTTACAATCGCAAGCGGAGTACGGAGTTCGTGAGAGACCGTGCTAATAAAGCTGTCCTTCATGATATCCACGCGTCTTTTTTCTTCTTCAATATTTTTTCTTTCTTGAGCGTAACGTAGCGATCGTTTGAGTCCTGAGACGTCAAATTGCCCTTTTACCAAATAATCCTGAGCCCCCAAACGGAGCGTGTTAACAGCCATATTTTGATCATCAAGGCCGGTAAGCACAATAATGGGGATTGAAAAATTAGCTCTTATTTTTTGAATTAAATCGAGTCCATTGCCATCAGGCAACGACAAATCTAAAAACACGCATTCAAAAGGCTTTTCTTCCAAAAGTTGCATCCCAGCCGATAAACGATCGGCACAGGTTACCAATCGGCCGTCTCCCATATCACGCACCAATTCCTCAAACAAACGGGCGTCACCCGGATTATCTTCAATAAGGAGCAGATTTTGAGTACTTTTTTTCATTCTTTGGCCCTTGGAGATTCTACAATATCAAACCAGAAGTTTTCTATACTTTTTATTGTATCGGCATATTGCACAAAATCGAGTGGTTTTTTAATAAAACAGTTCGCATAGGCCTCATAACACCTTCTAATATCAACCTCTGCATCGGATGAGGTAAAAACTATAATAGGAATAGATTTTAAAGCCTCATTTTTTTTCACAAACTCTAATATTTCCCAACCATTATGCTTGGGCAGATTTAAGTCTAAAATTACTAAATGGGGCCTATCACGTGTTTTTTCCTCAATTTCCTTAAAAGCACAAAGAGCCTGTTCTCCATCTGAACAAACATCAAGAATAACAGTACGTTCACTAGCCTTAAACGCTTCACGAGTAAGCCTTACATCGCCAGGATTATCTTCTATAAGTAGAATATGAAATTCCATTTAACCTTTCATAGGGAAAAAGAGATAAAATGTAGAACCTTTTTGGGGTTCAGATTCTACCGTAATTTTCCCATGGTGTCGTTCCATAATTTTCTTACAAACGGCTAGTCCAATTCCTGTACCCGAATATTCGGCTCGCGTATGTAGACGCTGAAAAATAGTAAAAATTTTCTCATAATATTGTGAATCAATACCAATACCATTATCCTTTACATAAACAGCCACCGTATTAGGCCCTTTTTCTGATCCAATTTCCACAACACACGGCTCTCCCTTTTTGGCAAACTTAACAGCATTAGCAATTAAATTTTGAAAAAGCTGAACAAGTTGAACAGAATCTCCCTCTACAACAGGTAATTCCTCATCTATTTTTATAGTGGCCTTGGCATCCTGAATAGCCAGTTTTAAATTTTGTACTGCAATATCTACTGTATCTTTAAGCGATACATTTTGTAACTGTATGTCTTTGCGCCCAACTCTTGAGTACTCCAGCAAATCCTTAATTAATTGTTGCATTCGCGTTACACCATCTATTGCAAAATCGATAAACTCAATAGCCTCTTTATCCAACTTTTCGGCATAGCGCTTTTTAATAAGCTGCGTATAACTGGCAACCATTCTCAATGGTTCCTGTAAATCGTGCGAAGCCACATAGGCAAATTGCTCCAATTCGGCATTTGAGCGGGCAAGCTTTTCAGCACGTTCTTTAATTTCTTCGGCAGCTTTTTTACGTTCGGTAATATCACGCACAAAGGCATTAAACGAATAAGTGTTGCCATAGCGTAATACAGATATCGACATTTCGGCCGGAAACAAATAACCACTGCGGTGAATAGCCGTCACCTCAATTTGGCGTTTTAAAATAGGATCTTTTCCATCACTAAAAAGTGCCTTAATATCACTTTCAAGCTGTTTTCTAAACTCGGGAGGAATCACAATGGACGAAAGCTTGTGCCCCAAAGCTTCCTCTTTTTTCCAACCAAATATTTTTTCAGCTTGACGGTTCCATTCCCTTACCAAGCCATTGGGATCAATTGCAATAAAGGCATCGTGAGCCGTTTCAATAATAAGAGAAGTTTTTTCGTTGGCTTCTAACAACTCACGATTAGTATGTTCTAATTCAATTTTTCGTTCTCCCAATAAACCCTGGGTTTCTGTAAGCAGCAACAGTGCTTTTTGTTCTTCGCGAGAACGACTAATGGTATCGATAATGATAGCGATAAATGGTATCAAAAAAGAGATGAGTAAATACAGATGAGCTAACTCCAATGCCCTGGAAGAAGCTTGGGGATAGAAAACAAACAATATCCGACAGAGAGACTGCGCAACTAAAAAAACAAGAAAGGCTCCAACCGTTAAACCGCGAGCCTTATGATAAACACCAAAAATAAGGGGAACTAATATGATAGCCGGTATCACCGGATAAAAAACATTCAACGAAAAGGTGTCGTAAAGGGCAAAACTCATTAGTAATGAAGATAAAATGAAATAAAACAATACATCGCGGGTAAA
Organism: bacterium; assembly: GCA_019695305.1. Classification (NCBI taxonomy): domain Bacteria; species bacterium. Next base: position 96,076 of record JAIBAG010000007.1, on the reverse strand, counting down.
ATAATAGATAACACCTAAAAGACATGTAAAGGCCGCCAGACCAAGGTTAATTTCTACATAAGGCAAATTACCGCCCATAAAAGAAAAAGGCATTATATCATGATTTAAATAGATAAAAGAAAAGGCTAACAGAATAGATTCGAGGGTAATAAAAACAAAAAAAAATTTGTGTTTATGAAAAGCCATCTAGCTGATGAGAGTGCTAACCGCTGCATCGTATTCGGTAATTATTTTTGAAACGATGGTATCCATTTCGTTAAAGGGAACTAAATGAAGGCGTTTTAAAGCCTCTAAATCAACGGGAGTCACAAAGGGATCACCTGCCCAACCAATACGTAAACCTCTTATAAGAGATTCGGCTACATGAACTACGGCAATTGTATCTAAATTAGTAGAATCTTTTGCACGAACAGGATGATGATGATGGGCCGTTGCCTCAATAAGAGAGGAAGGAAATTTCCAGGTTTCTGTTAAAATATGCCCCACTTCCGAATGAGTAAAACCCAGCGACTCTACCTCCGCCTCAAGAAAAAATTTATTTTCCTTTTTTGCCTTGATACAAATCTCATCAAATTTTTTACCTAAAATCATTTTTTCAATCATGATACCAATATCGTGAATGAGCCCGGCCACAAAAAGTTCTTCGGGATAAGGATGCCCCATCATAGTTCCCAGGGTTTTAGAGGCAATAGCAACACCCAAAGAATGCTTCCAAAACTCCTTAGCTGGAAAGACCGATGTTTTATCGTCTTCCTTAACCGGAAATAAACCCATCACCGAAATAGATAAAACCAAGCTATATACTTCGCGTAAACCAATAAGCATAATAGCCTGGCTTATAGAACTAATTTTATGTCTAAACCCAAAAAGAGGTGAATTTGCCAAACGGAGAATAGATATGGTAAGTGATTGATCGTATCGGATGGCATCCGCCAAATAATCTACCGATAATGACGGATCTTCAAATGCCTTTTTAACCCTTAAATATACATCTGGCAATGTAGGAATCTGTTTTACGTCTGATAAAAATGCTCCTACTTTTTCGCGTACCTTTTCGTCCACCATTCCCCCTTTTAAGAATAGCTTAAGTGCGTTACTTACTGCTTTTTCTCATCGCTTTTTTCGGAAATTTTCTTGGTGATACTCTCAGCCACATATGGCTTTAGTAGCTTAGTCCACAAATTCTGCCCCGCATGGGTAAATAAAAGCTCTACATAGGCTTCAACATCTTCCGTTTTTTTAGGGTCAGACCACCATTTAAAAGAGTCACTCATAATTGAATTTCCTTATGATAAATCAAGCTGTTCAAAGAGTTTACACTCATTTTTAAAAATTGGCTAGCTGAATATGGAAAGCCATAAAACTTCATTTTATGAGCCACAGACTGGGCCATAAAGCCAACCTTAAGGTCTACCGTTTTGGGATACCCCCCCACTAAAATTTCGTAACGCTTGGCGGATAAGGGAAAGGCAGGATTGGAAATAATAGTTTGTGGCATAAGCTCTTTAAAAAGGCGATCCCATTCTACAGCCAACTTGTCATAATGAAAACTTTGGGCCTTTAGAAGGGCTTCACAACTCATTCGCTCCCACAAATCGTCTTGGGTTAGAAGATCTACTGTTTTTTGGATAAAACTGGAACGATATGTTTCACTTGAGGGATGTCCTTCAATCAGGAAACCGTCATTATTGGAACTTACTCTCTCCTTAAGACCGGCTAATTGCGTAGTGACTACCGGTAGCCCCATAGCCTGGGCCTCTAAAACAGCCATACAAAATGTTTCGGTGTAAGTATTGGGATAAACAAGTACACGGGATTTCAGCAAATACTCGGCAAGCCTGGGCTTAGACACTGGCCCTACCATGTTCATGCCGGCACGAGTGCATTTATCATAGAGATTTTTAAACTCACTGCTATCGGCCTCATTTGAAAAACCATAAATTTGCATTCCGCTCAAAACGGTACAGGTAACATCAGGTACTTTTTCTTTAATAGCAGGGAAATAATCGGCCAAAAAATCAAGTCCTCTATATGGCGTAGAACAATAAACCAAATGATGACCACGTTTTTGAAGTGAATCGCCCTTGGGGATAGAAAAAAAAGAAGGATCAACACCATTATGCACCACATAAATTTTTTGGGGTGGAATATTGTATTTTTGCACAAAGGTTTGTTTTTGCCATTCACCCACACAAAAAATGGCGTCTACATAGGGGTGTGCATCGGCCAATGAATAAGCCCCAACTGTGGCTTGCCCTTCTTTTAAAGTAAGCTTAACGTCAATGACACAGTTTAAAAACATTTGATCGGTAGCATCGGGAGAAAAATAAATTTGCAATTTACCCCAACGACGAATCATTAATGGCAAGAGATGACGGATACAAATAAAAACATCGGGCGTATGAGATAAACCGTAAGATTCAAATGTGGCGGCATCACAATATTGAACACCTTTATACTCACCTATACGCGTCACATTACAAAAAATACGAACATCGTGCCCCATAGCGGCCAAGGCTTCGGCCATAGCAATCATGGCCGACTCAGTACCACCTAAGGGAGTTTGCAACGGAGAATCACCAAAACAGGGCGTTCCCCGATGATAAAAAACAATAGAAAGGCTCATACATTTGCCCGGGCATCTTGCAGTACTTTTTTACGGGCTTTTTCCAATTGTTGGAGATTGCGTTCCATAAAATGAAGCATACGTCCCGACCATTTGTGAATATTATAAAACCAATCCTGCGCCATCGTAATACGGGCATTTATAAGAGCATCAGGGGATAACTTTTGAGAGGCTGTTATTTCTTGCGAATAAGAGCTTAGTAAATTACGTTTAGTAGTAAAAACTCCGTCAAAAAATAAAGTATAAAAACTATCTTTGTCCGAAAACAAATCGTTAGACACTTTTTCTATCTTTTTAAACAAATCGTTAAACCATTTTAAGTCATCGAAGGTACGTGAAATATATACCATATTAGCATACGACAAAGTGTCTAAAATATCTAAGCTGACGTTGTTGTACACTTTTAAATGTTGAATGGCTTGTTCAGCACGATCGTAAAATAATTTAATATGCTTTGCTATTTCGACCGGTGTTTTAACCCGCAGCTTAGAATGTATGGAATTTGCAATGCCTTGATCATCTCCAAAATATATTGCTGCATCATTAGGATTAATACGCTTGGTATTGCTGATTTTGGAACCAAAATCCTCGCTGATAACATTGTAAGTTTCTTTACCATGTTTTACAATTTCGTATTCCAGTTCTTTACGAAATAATGTATAATGTTTTTCTGTTCTAATATCTTTTCCATCATTACCCTCTACAATAGAGTTAGCACTATTATCTTGTAAGCTGTTTTCGCGCTGTTCGACACAATACGAATTAATTTTTTCGGGCATATTTACACCATGTGTGGAATCAGAATAACGGTCGTAGGCAAAATCTTGTCCTGCAAGATATATTTTTGAGACACCTAAGTTAGCCAAAAAAACATATAACTGATTGGTAACGGAATGACCTGTACTATGAAGTGAATAGCCTTTTGCAAAATACCAAGGATTTTGGCAAATACCACGGACCATATTAAGAATAGGACCTGGATAAATATCATAAAGCTCCGAGCTTACAATTGGGTCAACCACCAGCCATGTATGAGGTAAAGGTGGAAGGTCTTCATAAAAATACCGCGTATTATAGGTACGCTCCAAAGTACTTACAAAATGTGGTGTAATACCGTTATTAACCAAACCTCTTAAGGCGGCATCGCACGTGGCAATAATAGCTTTGTCCTGAATTTGTCTCAGCCATTCATAAGAATGCTTAAGTGATGGCCCTGCTCCCACCAATACCGCCGGAACACCTTCAAACTTACCGGTGAGTTCATCCATAAAATTACTTTTCGCAGCATTTGGCAAATTTTTAAAAAGCTGCATAAAACCAAAATACCCATCTTCTTCGTTTCCTATAACTTTAGTACTTCTAACATTAATCGCTAGACGTAAACTTTCGGCACATTCCTTATAATATTCGCCCTCTTCCTTGGAAAAGGATGGTTCAATATAAAGAGAATTAGCTCTAAAAAGTTGAATACGTGTTAAATCTTTTGACATGTATTCCATAAATGCAAGTTCTAGATCTCTTTCATCTTCTATACCGGCTACTAAATGAACACGCTCATCACTTAATACAGGAGCCCAATCAAAGAGTTCAAATGAAATACGAAGATAGGATAATGATTTTTCGATGAGAAGAATATGACTAGTAAGAAGCGAAGGATTTTTAAAATAATCGAGAACACCGTAGCCTAAACCAAGTCCGTAAAAAATAATAAATTTGGGATAAGAAGCATTACGCAGGGCCTGAAGAGATTTTTCCACCTCGGCATGGGGATTACCTTTGTATTTTAAGTTTTTAGAAGGATAAACAATATCAAAAAGGCCCGAATCAAGCTTTGTGACAAGCGAGTCATCATAAACAGAATTCCGCAATTTTTGCGCCAATTGGGCGTCTTTCTTTTCAAGTAATAAAAGATTACTTTCCAAATAACTCATACACTCTTCCCCTCTTATTAAACACAAAAAGTGGTTTTAAGCTCTAAAGCTTCAGTATCCACGGGATTTTTTTCTAGAATTGTATTTACAATACCCAAGGCTTTGTCCCGTTCGCCAAGCTTAAAATGGCAAATAGCGCGGTGATGATCAAACTCAATGGGAGTTTCATCACAAGCTACATGGTCAATAATGGTAAGAATGGCTTTATATTCGCACAATTCATAACCAGCATCAAAAAAGTTCATTTGAGCGGTTTGAGAATAAGGATTTTTAATCAAGGCTTCGCAAAAAAGAAGAAAAGCTTCACGTTGCTTGCCAGCTTTCCATAACAAAGCCCCTAAATTGCTATAGGGTTCCGAAAAATTGCGTTCCATTTCTACTGCTTCTCTAAAGCATTCACCAGCTTTGGAAATTTCTCCTCTAAAAGCAAGTAACTTGCCCCATAAATTGGTAACAAATGGATTGCCTTTGGCAATTTCCGAAAAATCGCAAGCACTTGTATTAAGAGATTGAGGATTTTTTTGTGTATCGGTCAAACTTTCCATTTCACCAAAAATAAGTGATACAACACTGGGTAATTCTAAAATATAGTGATCATCCAAAATAAGAGCAGCAATTTTACCTTTAACAAAATAATCAAACACATCATGGATGGTTTTAATAAAAGTGGTGTAACCCAATACTTCTTTAATATTATCATCGGTAATAATAGAGTTTTCATAAAAAAACTCGAGATTCTCGTTTTTCCAGACCCCCACAATTTTCCCGGTTTTAACAATATCCACAATGCCCTGGTTAATATCACCGTGCATTTCTTTTAATTTAAGGCCGTATTGAGCCGCAATTTTATTGTAATTCATAGTTCTTTCCTCCTTTAGGCCCCTAAATGATGACAGGGCTTGTCCTTATCATCCCGGGTTAAACCTTTCATATCGTCCATCATGGCCGATAATGTGTGTCTTTCTTTTTCGGTAAGATCATTTACGTTATTAAAATTTTTAAATTGTTCCTGGCATTCTATAGGACGTCCGGTATTAAAATATAAATGAATGAGTTGATAACGTAGAACAGAATCATTGGGAAATAAATGTAGCCCCGCCATCAAACACTCTTCACACTGTTTAAATTGCGCATTTTCAAACAAGGAGTGTGCTAACAAACGATAGGCGTTTTGTTTTAACGAATCTTCCTTTATAGCTGCATTAAAACAGGTAATTGCTTGGGAATGATCACCTAGCTTTTGATAAGCAACCCCCAAATTAAAGGCAGCCGTTATATTGTGAGGCGCCAAACGACAAGCTAAAATAAAACAGTCCCGTGCCCTTTTATAATTACCAACTTTTAAATAAACCGTACCTTTATTACTTTCGTAAAGGGAGTGATTTTTTACAATGTTATCTCCTAAATCAATAATGTGAAAAGCCAATTCAAATTGCGCCTGATCGGCCAAAATGTTAGGTAAAAATAAATACGGACTAATGTCTTGTGGGGCTATTTCCATTACTTTAAGATAGGTATTGATGCTTTCTTTCCACTGTTTATTTTCTTGATAATGTAACGCCATGGCCAAATGAGCTTTTAAATGACGAGGGTTAATACTTAAGGCTTTAGCCAAACATGTTTTTGATTCTTCTTTTTTGCCAAAAATCCAATACTGGGCACCTAATTCATACCACGAATGAGCATTGTAGGGATAATCGCGACATTTTTGAATTCCCAAATCGAGATATAGCTTCTTTTTTGCCTCTGTCACCTGACTTGAAACCATTTGACCATAATGATGAATACGAATATCGCTAACTAAAACTTTCTTTCCCTCAACTTGTGCACGTAAATGTTCATGAATAACACCATCAAACTTTAAAAGAGGATCATTTTTAAAAAGTCTTACTAACGATGATTCTGTATAACCAGTATAGCCTTGAGCTTCACTAGCCTCCAAATTATTAGGAATCCACCCTATAGAATCAGGTTTATCCGAATAGGTGGTTTGTACAAGATAGTATGCATCGGCTTTTTGAGACTGAATAAGCTGACGGATTACTTCGTGATCGCTTTTAGACAACCGCTCATCTGCATCAAGTACAAGTACCCATGGGGTTTGCACATACGATAATGATAAATTACGAGCTTTGGAAAAATCATTTTCCCAATTATGCTCATATACGCGCGCACCATGGTTACGGGCAATATTTATGGTATTATCAGTAGAACCCGTATCCACAATTACAATATCGTTCACCAGCCCTTGAACACTTAGTAAACAATCATTTAGCCAACGGGCTTCATTTTTCACAATCATGGCGAGAGTAATATCATTCATACATACCTCCTAGCCGAGATTGAATAACCGATAAAAACTGTCGGCAATGCTGGCGAGCACCTTCTGAAAGACGCTTATCATCAGCGCATTGTAATAAATAATGATGTGCGCCCTTGGCATTGCCCGACTCAAAATAAGCTAAACCCAAAAAATAGCAAAGCTCAGGGTCTTGTGCGTCTAATAAGAAGGCCTGATTTAGCGCATTTATACCTAAATCTACCTTCCCAAAGGTTAAATGGCAAATAGCCGACACTTTTAATTTTTCTTTCTTAAAAACATCGGAGGTAACACGTGCTAAAGACTGAAGAGCCTCTTGATAATGACCTAGCTTGAGGTGACACATACCCGATTGTAAATAAACTTCTTCAACACGGTACTTTTTATAAAGAGCGCTTTGGTAATGATGAAGAGCATCCTCAAAATTTCCTACATTTTGCAATAGAACCGCTCGGTTAAAATGATAAATGGGATTTCCTTTTAAAATTTCCTGCCCCTGCCCACAAATATTGAGCGCCTCTTGGGTAAAACCAGCAGTAAAAAGGATGGTAGGAAATGTGGTAAAAATATGGGAGTTAGTTGGTTCCAGCTTCACAATATCTAAAAATAACGAAATGGATTTTTTATAATCGAGGTTTTGATAATACAAGGAAGCCAGCGATAGCATGACATCCACGCTGTTTTTATTAAGCGAGTAAGCCTGTTCGTATGCCTGAAGGGCTTTTTCCTTATTACCCAAACCCCACCACTGATTTCCCAATTCGTAATGATGATGCCAGTTTGAGGGTTCTTGTTCACATTTCTCTAGAGCCAAAGTCAGATATAGATCATTCTTTTGAGAAATCCCTGTTTTTTTATAAAATCCGTAATGATGAATTCGAATAGACGTATCTGCTAAACCCGCCATGTTTTTATAAACAGGAATCTGTTCGTGAATAATCCCTTCGTAACGAATATCAGCTGAATTTTTAAAAAGACGAACAATAGGTACTTCTATATAGCCTATATAACCAGCCGCTTCTTCCTCGGCCAAGCTATTAAATTGGAAATGTATGTGAGAGGTATCAGTAATATAATTAGTTTGAATAAGCTTGAAATAACGATTAGGTGTAGTATCTAAAAGCTCCCGAATTAAAGAATGACTTGAAACCGACAAGGCTTCATCGGCATCCAATACTAAAATCCACTCCCCTTCAGCCTTAGAAAGAGAATAATTACGGGCATTAGAAAAATTATTATCCCAAACGTAATCATAAACACGAGCGCCATAACTTAAAGCTATATCTTTAGTATTATCGGTAGAACCTGTATCTACAATAATCATTTCATCAACCAAACCCTTTACACTTTCCAGCGCGCGAGACAAAACCTCTTCCTCATTTTTAACAATCATACACAGCGATATTTTTTTCTTATTCTGTGTCATGTTAGATTCCCTCCGGAATTGATCCATCGAGATTGAAAGATTTTTTAAGTCTTACCATCAATCGAGCCAAAGCCTGCGAATGAATTTGTGACACGCGTGACTCTGTAATTGTAAGAATGGCGCCAATTTCCTTTAAAGTCATTTCTTCCAAGTAATACAAGCTGATCACCTGCTTCTCACGCACTGATAAATTTTCAATTTCAGTTGTTAAAAGTGCTTTTACTTCCTTCACATGCACAAGACCTTCAGGAGTATGTAGATTAACCATCTCTAAGGCTCGTCTTAAAATGCCTTCCAGCGCATCCACATTAGATTCAAATTGATTAATAGATATTTGCATTCCGCCAACCGCTTCGGCCTTAAGCCGATGACAAGTATCCAAATCAATCGATAAAAAATCGCAAATTTGACGATCATTAGGTTCGGCATTAATTTTTTTACGCAAATCATCCATGGCTCTTTTGAAGGAATTAACCTTTTCACGTGTCGAACGAGGCAGAATATCCTGTTGGCGCAATTCATCCATAATTTGCCCACGAATCCTACACTCGGCATACGCTTTAAACTCACTCTTCTCGTTTTCACGACCCCATTGAAAACGTTGTACGGCATCAATCAATCCCAAAATTCCGCTATGAGATAGATCCTCAGACTGAATGTGTTTGGGAAGACGATCCATAATTCGATTTACCACCCATTTTACAAGGTTTAAGTATTCAGTTACCTTTTGCTGCTGAAAAGCGTTAAGCGGTTGGTTCTTTTTTGGCTGATACGCTTGTGGACCATAAGGATTCATGGCTGCGGTTCTGCCATAGGCTTCTAAAGCGTCGGTGCTCTTTTTTACTTCAGCCTCTGATTCCTCTTTTTCCTTTAAATTGTCATGTTCGGTATTCATGGCCTTTTTAAACACTCTCTCTTATGGGTTTAAAAAAAGACGAGGATTTATATAATCCCGCCCAAAATTCGCTCCATCCCTTTTTTAAATTAACTTTTAAATTATCATCTAATGATGCTGCTATGTTTTTAAGATTTGTTGACAAAGCAGAATCGGGATAAAGTTGTAAAATTGTTTTTTGAGCAATAATACATTCCATTATTTTTTTATCCTGAGGTAAAAATCCGGCATAATTTAAACCATAACCTAAAAAAGATTGTGTAATTTTTTGAAGTTTTAAAAACACGTCACGTGCTTCCGCATCGTTTTTAACCCTGTTTACCACAACATATATTGCCTTTTTAGAATCATTTTTACGCGCTAACTTTATTGATTCATAAGCTTCAGCCATTGCCACCGGTTCTGGTGTTGTAATCACCAAAACTTTTTCAGACATAGAAAGCGCTTGTAACGTTGCCTCGTTAAGATTTGAGCGCGTATCAATAATAAAATGATCAAACCCACGCGCACATTTTTCAGCTTCTATTAAAAAACCTTCTAGGGCTACAGGATGAAGATAGGCAAATTGGGGCTCACCAAACCCCGACGGAATGAGAAACAAATTTTTATCTATTTTATTCATGGCATCCATAACCTGCATGCCTTTTGTCATTACCGAAGCAAGGGTTATAGGATGATCCAGTCCCATCATCATTTCTAAATGGCCCATGCCAAAATTGGCATCCATCAAAAGTATTTTTTTCCCCTCTTGCTTTAAAGTCCAAGCCACATTAAGAGCCAAAGTGCTTTTACCCACACCACCTTTACTCCCAGCAATAGCAGTAATAACAGGCTTTTTAGCCAATTCATTTCGGTCAAAAATCTTTCTTAGCCCCTTGGCCTGATCGATTGTGTGATTATGACTTATCATCTAATTGTTGCACCTTCTGTTTGTATTGACACTTTATCAACCTTCGAATCTTCATAGGTTTGATCAATGTCCATTTGACCACTAATATTTAAAATACAGTCTAGTATTCTTTCCTTACTTGCTTCTTCAATATCCTCTGGAACTTCCTGCCCCAAGGCAAAGTAGGCCAAAGGCAATTTTGTAGACAACGTGGCATTAAGCATACTGCCAAAAGAAATAGACTCATCCAGTTTAGTAATAATAATGTTAGAAGGATTTAGTGTTGAATAAGAAGCCGTCACATTAGACAGATCTGGCTCTTGCAAGCTAACCGGCAACACTAAAGTTCTAGTAATAGACTTTCCAGAATCATTCAACATACCATTTAAAGTTTTAATCGATTCCTGATCGCGGGAAGATACACCACTTGTATCAAGCAATATGTAATCACAATCTTGCAAATGGGTGATAGCACCTTTTAATTCATCGGTACTTGTCACCTTAAGAGCGTCCATACGCATAATTTTGGCGTACTTTTCAAGCTGTTCATGGCCACCAATTCGGAAATAATCCATAGAAATAATTCCTACTTTTTTAGAATGGCTCATGAGTAATGCCGCAATTTTAGCAAGTGATGTGGTTTTACCAGCGCCAGTAGGCCCCACAAAACACAATATTTTTTGATCGCCTTCTAAATTTAAATAATTAAGAGTGTCTGGAATTTGTTCAAATAGATAATCGAGCGCCTCATCACGCAGTGTTTCATTTGTAATATCAATTTTTTTATCAATTAAATGATCGGCCAAGGCTTGAACAAATTGTGGATTAACGCGATGCTTTAAAAGTTGAGAACAAAGTTTTACAATTTCACTTTCCACACCGTCATTATTACCTTGCGTCACATTCACCTGAGACAATTTATCTTCAGTTTTAATGGCAGTGGTAGCTAAAACGGCTTTAGGCTCAGATTTTACCTGCTCCATGGGAGCCGGCGATGTAAGTTGTGAATTTTGATAAATCATGCGGATTGAAGCCTTGATTTCATCAAGTTCATTTTTTAAGGCAGTCAATTTATCATCATTAATCTGGCTGGCATTACGCACGGCCTGATTAACAGACGAAGCGATAGTGGGCTGTAAATAAGCCGGGTGATTGACATCAACATCAAGAGCCGCCGTAACTTCCAACCGTGGCTTCCCAAAATGCATAAAGCTTGATCTTAAATCAGCTTTTTTGGTTGATAAAATAACCGCCTTAGGACCCAGATCCTTTTTGATCTTTTCCACAGCTTCGGTCAGATTAGACACTATATATGTTTTCATTCTCATACGGCTTCTCCTATCATTCCAACCGGCTTCACGCTGGCGTGCCCTGCTACTTCGCCATGGGCCAACACCGCAAGGTTGGGAATAAAACGTTGGATCAATTTATACAAATGGGGACGGACCTGCTGGTTGGTTAAAATAACCGGCGGTCTATTGTTAGCAAGAGACTTCTTAGTTTCGGTACCAATTTGTTCAATTAAATTTTTTGCTGTAGCCGGATCTATTGATAATTCTGGATTCATGGATTTTGGATTAAGCGATTTAACAATTTTCTCTTCCAAACTACGGGCCAGGGTAATTACATAAAGATTTTGATCAGATGCTAAATATTGCTGAGAAATACTGCGTCCTAAAGCCATTCTTACGTGCTCGGTTAGCTCATCAGCCTCTTTTACACGCGAAGCATGCTCAGATAAGGCTTCAAGTATAGTAAGCATATCTCTAACACTTACTTTTTCTTTCAAAAGATTTTGTACAACTTTAAGAACTGTGCCTAAAGGCAAAATTTCGGGGATAAGATCATTGACTACTTTTGGGTGAGTGAGTTTTATTTGATCTAAAATAGTAGCCAATTCCTGACGGCCAAATATTTCACTTAAATTACCACGAACAACCTCAATAAGATGTGTAGCAATTACACTGGGTAAATCCACCACTGTATAGCCGGCCACAATAGCAGATTCTTTCTGCTCATCCGGTATCCAAATTGCCTCTAAGCCAAAAGTAGGATCTTTGGTGGGAATTCCAGCAATTTTTCTAATTGTTGTTCCCGGATCAAGACCTAAAGAATGGTATGGCATAAGCTCACCCTTACCTACAACAGCACCTTTCATAAAAATGCGATATTCATTGGGACGCAATTTTAAATTATCACGAATGTGAACAGGAGGCAGTAGAACCCCCATTTCATTTGCAAACTGGCGACGAATTCCCACAATACGAGTTGGAAATTCTCCCCCAGAACGTTGATCTACAATAGGAATTAAATCATAGCCCACTTCAACTTCAAGAACATCCAATAATGGAACAGATTCTATTTTTTCACTGGCTTTAGTAGCCTCGGCCAAAGCTTTTGTATCACCGCCAGACTCTGCAATTTTAGCTTCCTTATCTTTCGCTTTTTTCCAAATCTTGTAGGCAGTAAAACCAAAACCAGAAAATAAGATAAAAAATGGCAGACCTGGTATCCCGGGCATAATCGACATCAACAATAAGATGATAGCGCAAATCAAAAGAGGACGGAAATTGGAGAGTGTTTGAGTATTAATTTCTTCCGACATCTTTTTAGTTTTGGAAACTTTGGTTACAATAAGACCGGCAGACGTAGATACCAGAAGAGCTGGCAACTGAGCAACTAAGCCGTCACCTACGCTTAAAAGAGTATATACTTTAAGAGCATCCAAAAGAGGCATGCCTTCTTGAACCATACCAATAATGAGACCACCAATTACGTTAACGGCAGTAATTAAAATACCGGCTACGGCATCTCCACGCACAAACTTAGAAGCACCGTCCATAGCACCATAAAAATCAGATTCACGCTCTAACTTTTCACGACGAGCCTTGGCTTCAACATCGCTAATATTACCAGCATTAAGATCGGCATCAATAGCAAGCTGTTTGCCAGGCATAGAATCTAATGTAAATCGAGCAGCCACTTCAGCAATACGGCCAGCACCCTTAGTAATAACTACAAAGTTGATAATAACAAGAATGATAAAAACCACAAAACCTACCACATAATTGCCACCCACCACAAAATTACCAAACGACTTAATAACTTCGCCGGCGGCGGCTTCACCTTTAGAACCGTGAAGTAAAATTAGGCGTGTACTCGCAATATTTAAAGTAAGGCGTAATAATGTAGAAAATAAAAGCATGGTTGGAAAAACAGAAAAATCGAGAGGTTTTTCTACATAAAATGACAAAAGCAAAATAAAAATAGAAAGCGCAATTGAACTCACCAAAAAAATATCCAGCATAAAAGCCGGGATTGGTAGCACCATTAGCAACACCAAACCTGTTACTCCCAAAATTAAAGGAAGCTCTCCTCCTTCACGAAGGATTTTTTGAAAACGAGTTAATTGTTCCGTTTCGTTTGTCATAAATAATTAAGCTCTTGCCTCCGAACGCTTTTTATAAACACGGTACACGTAGGCTAGAACCTTAGCCACACCTTCATAAAGGTCTTCTGGTATAGGCGAACCCACCTTTACCTTGCTGTATAAAGCTCTGGCCAATTCGGGATATTCATATAAAGGAATATTGTTCTCATCACCAATTTCGCGAATAGTTTTTGCCAAATAATTTTTACCTTTTGCAACAACAGTCGGGGCTCGATCGATAAATCGTCGGTAGCGAATAGCAATAGCATAATGCGTAGGGTTAGTGATGATAACATCCGCTTTGGGTACATCCTCTTTAAGCGCACGCTTTGCACGCTCATTAGCAACCTGTCTTACCTTACCTCTAACACTTTCAGGCAGTTGATTTTGCTTCATTTCATCTTTTAATTCTTGGCGAGTCATTTTCATCTTCTCGTGTAACTTGTACCAGTTATACAAATAATCAAGACCTGCTAAACCAGCCATAAAAATTGAAATTTTAAGAACAATACCCGCAACCATTTTAAGACACCAATCGGCTGACTCCTGAATCGGCATATTAGCCAACATTAATAATTCTTTTAAATGCCCCTTTACTTGCATGTAAACAATCCAGCCAATAACACTTACTTTCGCTAAACTTTTAAGAAGTTGAATGAGCGAATTCGGAGAGAACAAGCGCTTAATACCTTCAAATGGATTTACCGAATCAAATTTTGGAGCAAGACTTTTAGTAGAAAAGAGAAATCCTGTTTGAAAAAAGCTGGCAGCAACTGTTAATAATAAAATACTAATCATAAAAATTGCCACTAAATGCATGATGGGTAAAACCGTTAATTGAATCCAGTATAAGATATGAGATCCCCAGCTGACTGAAGCATCGTAGGCAAAAGCTGTAGTTATACTTTTGTGAAATAAATGCCCCATGCTTTTACTTTGCATAGACAAAATAAGAAAAGATGCAGTAATACCTATTAAAGCTCCAACTTCCTGGCTTTTGGCAACCTGCCCTTCTTCACGGAACTCTTCCAACCTTTTATCGGTTGGCTCTTCCGTTTTCTCTTGTCCGCCTTCTTCCATTTCAGCCATCGTAATATTACCTACCAAATACCGTAACCATGACTAATAAGCATGTCATTGTAACGATTCAGGTAAGGAATTATTTTGTCGAGCGACAAAACCACAATAAACAAACCAGCAACAATATTTAAAATAAACGTGATATTAAAAAACAAATTCATTTGCGGAGCTGTTCTAGCTATTACACCTAAAATAAATTGAATAAAAAACATTCCAGCCATCACAGGCATGGCAATTTTTAATGCATATACAAAACAAGTTTGAACCATTTGCATCATCAAATCCATCATACCTGATAATTTCCAGTCTGGAAGTCCCATTGGCATCACCTGATAACTTCTCTTAATAGCCATCAAAAGGTCGTAATGAAAATTAGATCCAAAAAAGAGTAAAATACCTAATATTAATCCAATATACGACAATACCGATACTTGAGAGTTATTTTGAGGATCAAAAATATTAGCCATAGTAAAACCCATCTGCATACCGGCAAATTCAAGCCCCATATTCACAACCAAAAAAAGTAAGCGAACTGTAAATCCCATCCATAAACCAATCGCAATTTCACGTCCTAATGTCATCAGTAACACATAATTATTTGTCCATATTTCACTTGGAAAGCTTAAAGCTTGACCAAAAAAAATATAGGCAATGGAAATACTTAAAATAAAGCGTAAAAAGGGAGTTACGTTTGTTGTGCCTATAACAGGCATTGCATATAAAACGGCGCCTATTCTGAAAGCAGACATCGAAAGAGCCATAAAATTGTTGATCATCGTGTTCATATTAAAAACTAATAAAATTCTGAAACCCACCCAACAACTTGATGGTGTAATCCATCAGTAATTTTAGCATCCAAGATCCAAATAAAATTATAGAGGCACCAATAGCTAAAAGTTTTGGCACAAAGGCCACAGTCATTTCCTGAATTTGTGTTATAGCCTGTAAAAAGCTAACCGCTAAACCCACAATAAACCCTACTGCCAAAATAGGTGCCGCCACCAAAATACAGGTGATAATAGTTTCACGTCCCAGTTCTACAACAGCTTGAGCGGTCATTTAAAACTCGAAACTAAGGAGCCCACAATTAAATTCCAGCCGTCAACAAGTACAAACAGCATTAATTTAAATGGCAAGGAAATCACCACGGGAGGGAGCACCATCATACCCATGGTTAGTAAAACCATTGACACCACCATATCGATAAGCACAAAGGGAAGATAAATTAAAAATCCAATTTCAAATGCGGTTTTCATTTCGCTTAGAATAAAAGAGGGTACCAGTATTGAAAGAGGCATAGTTTCAAGCGTGGTAGGCATTTCCTCTGGTTTGGCTACCTTTAGCATCATTTGCAAATCGTTTTTGTGCGTTTGTTTTAGCATAAATGCTTTTAACGGCATGGATGCTTTTGCAAACGCATCATCTTGAGAAATTTGATCGGCAAAAAAAGGCTTAATGGCATTTTCGTTAATATCTTTAAAAACAGGACCCATAATAAAAAATGAAAGAAATAGTGATAAGCCAATAATCACCTGATTAGGAGGCGTTTGATGAACACCTATAGCCTGACGAATAAAGGAAAGCACAATGACTACTCGGGTAAAGCAGGTCATGGTTAAAATGAGTGCCGGCGCAACTGTTAAAAGAGTCATGAAAATGAAAATTTTCATGGCAGTTGCCGTTTCTGTTCCACCCTTGGTACCACTTCCAATTGAAAGATTAATTGAAGGCATCATCGATTGAGCATGGGCCTGAGCCGCAAACAAAACACCTGTTAAGGCTAATGCCGCAATTATCATTAAGGTTGTAAAGCTTTTTCTTTTCATTTTACATTAAGGTATTTAAGTTATGCCCTCTGGCAATTTCAGCGGCATCCTGTGTAAAAGTTTCGTCACCAGAAAACTTTTTTAAATTTTTTTCAAACAAGTCTTCCTTAAATGAGATAGCTCCTTTATTATGCAAGGGTTTTAAATTTACCATTTTATCGCGGATTCGCGGGCGCTGCATGGTCAACTCTTCTTTAGCAGTTTCTAGAACAGGCTGTTCTTTTTTAAGACTGTTGGAATTTCCATCTACTTTTTGAGCAACAAACTGGCTGGGCTCTGATACTGTTGTTTCCAGATTTTGTATGGCCATTTGCAGGGCTTCCGCTTTCCCCGATAGCACACGAATATCGGTTGCTGTGCTAGCAAGCAAAAGTCTTTGGCCGTCAAATTCAACAACATGCAAACTTCTTTTTAAACCTAACGATACGTTTTGAATAATTTTTAAAGAGTTGCTCTTAGATAAATTAAATGGCGATGATCCACCTTTTTTCTGGTAGAGAAAAGCCAGAATAAGAATAGTAGAAGCCACAAAAGCAAACGATAATCCAGTTTTTAGCCAAGGAAGTTGACCGTCTTGAGCTTCTTCAATTAATGGATTTGTATTTTGAGTTACCGATACTACAGGCACAGCAGCTTCTTCGGCCGTTTTCACCTCTTCTTTGGCCGGTTCGGCCGTAGCCTGTACTTGTTTGTCATCTGGAACTTTATCTTCATTTTTAGCGCTATTTTTCTCAAGCAACTCAAGCAAGCTTTGCGAATCGGTTTTTATCTCGTTATTTTTAACACCCTCTTCCGCGTGTACTGGGAAAGACATTAAACAAGTTGCTATGAAAATCCAGATGAGTTTATTTTTCATAAAATTCTCCTTTATTTTAGTTTTCAGCACCATCTTTATAAACTTTAGTTACCTTAATACCCAAACTTTCACCGGCTTCCACAATTTCACCTTCGGCCAATAGTCGACTTTCGAGAAAAATTTTAAATGGATCGCCCGCTTTTTGATTAAGAGGTATTACCGAACCTTTTCCACACTTTAAAACATCGCCAATAGTCATCACGGCTTCTCCCAATTGTACTTGGAGTACCAGGGGAACATCTTGTACCAAACTTAAACCACTAGGGGCTGTACTTTGGGGTTCTTGTTGTGTTTCTTCAGCCATTGTTTTCTCCTTGTAACGTATCGATAATTTGGACGGCCCTCATGCCGCCGGCTGTACCGATGCTAGACAAAAATGAAGCCTCACCGTTTAAAAAGACGGTATGGCCTCCCTCGGTTATTGTAACCGGGTAAGTTTCATTTTCTTGTAAATTTAAAACTGTTTTAAGAGGAAGTGCCATATGCCCAAGTCTCACGTTTACGGCAATTTCTTTTGGGGCAATGGCATTAGTAACTCCACGAATCCAATCGGCATCGGAATCACCACTTTGCTCTTCGTCTGCGCTACCTGCTGGCGTTAAAACGATCGATTTCAAGATATCCAGTGGGAGTACCAGGGTAATTTTTCCAATTTCATTTTCCTGTTTTACATCAAAGGTTAAATGATAAGCATCAAAACTCCATTTAACTTTTTGATATTCGGTAACATCATCAAAACATTTACCCAGTTTAAAAAGAGCTTTCATTTTATCACGAAAAGGTACAAAGGCCGCATCAGCAATAGTCTTGTTTAATTTTTCGCAAAATATTTTTTCTAAATCGGTTAATTGCCCGCCTTTTTCAAAAGGTCTATTTCCCCCAAGCATAAGGTTATAAACAAAATTAAATAGATTTCTGCTGTAGCCAAAAAGTCCTTCTAAATTAAATTTGTCTTCTTTGATAAGAGAGAGAATATTTTCTTCGGGGTTTAATTCTTTTATGATATTTGACCCAGGCGATTCTTGAAATAAGGTCATTTCTACTAACACGTCCAAACCGGTCAGCTCGTTAAAGGCCTTTACAAAGGCTGGCAATAGGTTAGCGCAGGTGTCTTTTAATACTTTTTCCTGTTCGTCCTTGTTTTTAAGGGCATTAAACAGATTAAAAGCATTTGTTTCCCCTGTCCAATAACCTGTTGGTTTTTTATGGCTTTCTTGCGTCATCCCCCTCGTTATTGCAAGCAACATACCAGGAGACTAAATCTAAAAAAGCATAAAAAATCTATATTTTTCAATTACTTACTGTATTTACTTAAAAAGAGAGGTATGGGCGTAGGAAAATATTTCCGCCACCCATACCCTTAAGGCTTTTTTTACTGGATAGTAAAGTCGGTAAAATAGATGTACTCAACCTTGCCTTTTTTAAGGATTTTATTAAAGGCATGCTGGATATCTTCTTTAAGAAGAGTTTTACCCCCGGTAGAGAGAACTTCACGTAGTGTTGTATCACTAATAATAAACAATAGTTTATCGCGTAACATGGCTTTTTTGGTATTAACCTCAGCCACCGATTCCTCGTTGCTCATTTTAAACTGTAATTGCAACTTTAAATAGTGAATCGAGTTCTTTTCAAAAATATTCACCACAACAGGGTCAAATTTAATAAGAAGCGCTTCGTTAATTTCACCCTCGGGTGGCTCGGCCCCGCCACCGGTATCACCTGGTTCATCTTCGGCTGGTAATTCTTCTACGGGAGGAGGTGTTTCGCTTTTAGCCTCACCCTCTTTAGGCTTTTCTCCCTCACCATGCTTGGCCTCTCCTTCACCCTGCTTAGCTTCACCTTCTTTACCTTTTGCTCCTTCACCTTCAGCAGCTGGAGGCGGCTCATTTTTTTTGCCTAAAATTAAACCCACACCTGCACCGGCACCAATACCCACAACCAGCACAAGCGGAATTAAAATCTTGGGATTTAAAAGTTTCTTAATAAGAGACGGTTTAGCACCCTCGGCACCCGCATCCCCTTCGGGAGGTGCCTCTTCCTTTTTTTCTTCATCAGCCATAGTTTTTTATGAGAGTAACTGCTTTTTAAATATCTGACAAGCAATTCTCTAAAGTTCATTTTCTTTTTAAATAAAGCTCCCCCCTCTAAAACCAGCATCAAAGATACAGGCCTTATATAAAGTAACAGGGGAAACCAAACATCCAGCCCAGCCGGTATATTAAGGTAATATGTACCCTACTATTGACCTAATGTCACAAGCTGCGCCAACAAATCGTTCACCGTAGAAATAGTACGGGAATTTGCTTGGAAACCGCGCTGAATGATCACCATGCGGATCAGCTCACTGGCCAAATCCACGTTAGACTGTTCAAGTGTACTCGACACGATAGATCCCTTACCTGATGTACCAGGAGACGAAATGAGGGGAACACCGGAGTCGAGAGTTTCAATATAGTTGTTTGAACCTACACGGGTAAGTTCGTTTGGGTTATTAAACGAGGCCAAAATAACCTGCGCAATGGTTTGCGTCACACCGTTTGAATAGTTACCGGTAATTGTACCATCGGCACTTATTTCAAATGTTTTTAACGAACCTGAAGCATAACCATCTTGGTTAATATTAGACACAGATGAATTACTACCAAACTGTGTTACGCCATCCAAGCCACTGCCGCCACTATCTGTTGAGCTACCAAAATCAAAGGTTATAGCCTGAGATTGGGTTGCACCCAAAAAGTCAAAATCACTGCTTGAGGTGGTAGCCGATACAAGGGTCCCGTCTGTATCAAACGTTAATGTACCAGCAGCTTCAATTTCATTCTCGCCTGCCGTACCACCTGTGATTTCGCCTCCGTCCACAAGTGCTTTCCATTCCCAACTATTGGCTGTACTGGTTTTTCTAAAGTAAATAGTTACCAAGTGGGAGTTACCCAATGAATCGTACACTGTAATACCAGCCGAAAAGTTGGATGTTCCGGTAGGATCATCCTCATCAAATGCTGCTGGATCTATTTCGTTAGAATCGAGATTAGCCACAACACTGATTGTAGTTGTATCCTGAGGAGCTACAGGCACCTTAGAAATTACAATATCTCCAATACTGGATGTAATATTATTACTACTATCAACCTGATAACCTTGTACGCGGTAGTTGTCGGCGTTCACAAGATATCCATCTTTATCCACAATAAACTGACCAGCGCGTGAGTAAAACGTGGAACCGTCTGTTGGGTTTTCTAAGATAAAGAAACCGTCACCATCGATTGCCATGTCAGTTACCGAACCTGTTGATTCGAAACCGCCCTGACTGAATTCGGGATTTACAACGCTCACACGAGAACCTAGCCCGGTATCGTTACCGGCCAAGATATCTTCAAACTGAGCCTTGTTGCCCTTAAAACCAATTGTGTTCACGTTAGCGATATTATCACCGATAACCGAAATAACGTTACCGTTTGAGTTAATACCGTTAACTCCCGAGAATAATGCTGTAAAAATACCCATAAGTTCCTCCTCCTTATTGTTCTACAGAGATAATATCTCCATACGCAATTTTATTGCCTCCCACGTTTAAAATAGGTCCACTTTGAGTAAACTCAAGTGAACTCACTGTGCCAATAGCCAAAGGTAAGGCTGTTACCAGCGTACCATCGGCATTTTTACCTGTAACTTTTATACGATAATTTCCATCCGGTAAAACTTGTCCCTTATCATTCAGCCCATCAAATTCATGGCTCGAAACGCCTCCAGGCTGATTTTCAAAACTTATCGTTCTAACCTTTTGTCCAGCTGCATTATACACTTCAGCAACCACCTCATCGGCAGCTCTTGCCAAATCGTAGGCAATTTTGCCGTGCTCGGTACCTTTTATGCCAATAGTGTTACCATAGGCCGAAACATTTTTTCCTATAAAATTAACGGCCTGAGTACTTTGCATGGATTGATTCAATCCATTAAGTGACGAGAATGAAGTGTTTAAGTTCATAAGTTGTTCTAACTGACCAAACTGAGTCATCTGCTGCATCATCTGATTTGGATCTTGGGCATTCATCGGATCTTGATGCTGCAATTGAGCCAGAAACAGTTTTAAAAAATCATCTTTATTAGCTCCAAAGATACTAGACTTAGAGTCTGTAGCCGAAGCCGATGGGCTTTGAAACGAACTTGCTGCTTTTGTTATTCCATCCATAAAAAGTCCTTTCTAAACAACATGGTCTACTACCGATGATGTTTTTAAACGTTGACGGGCCTGAATACCCCCATTTTCCTCAGTTGATAATTCGACATCTTCAAAATTAGCTTGATTTTGAGCGTCATCACCCTGTTCTCTGCCTTGAGCGGCATGCTCTTGTACACCTACATTAAGACTCGAAAAATTAAGTCCATCTTGATTGAGCATATTTCTCAAATCTTGCATGTGCTTTTCCAGTGCTTCACGAACCAGAGGGTTGTCACTAAAAAAGGATACCTTCATCCCGGATTCCTGAGTTTCAATTTTTACATGAATCTTTCCCCATTCAGGTGGATCGAGACGAATTTCAATTTTATCTTTCTGAAGCTTTAACTCAGAACCTAATGTTTCACGGATTTGATTTTGTAATGATTCGGCATTAATAGTTAATAACTTAAGCGTAGGCACAGTAGAGCGGATATTGGCCAAAGCTCCCATTGGCTTTGGAGCCAAGGTAGTCAAACCACTCAGTTGGGGGATTTTAATCTCTTGTGTTTGAGGTGCTATTTTTTGCTCAAGTATTGCGCCCAAATTCCGTCTCGTATCTTGGGGGAGTGCAGCTTCCCACTGAATCATGGTGTTAAAATTAATATCAAAAGAGTTTTGTGTGCCAGCTACCTCCAATTGAGGCTTTAATTTCAACTTAGCCGTATCTACAGACTGAGTAATATTGACATCGTCAGAAACTTCATTATTTAAATTGTCAATTTCTGGCTCGGCATTTTCTAGAACAGGAGCTTCTTCTTGTTGTTCGTATGGAACAATAACTCCTTCTTGGGCTACATAGAGATTCTCATCTTCAAGCAAATCAGAAGAAGGAACCGCTTGAGGACTTTCTACTAATAGCGCTTGAGCTGGAAGAGAAATATGACTCTGTGAAATCTCCTCTTTTACCGCAACTAAAGCCGAAATATTTTCATAAACAGCTTCGGGCATAGTTTCAGTTTCAAGCTCAGTAGTTTTTATATTTTCTGATCCCTCTACTACCATCTCCTCAACTACTGGAGTGGCAACTAGTGTAGTTTGCTGAGGCAATATATTTTGTAAAGTCATATAGGCATAAAGTGAATCAGCCGACATGGCATCATTATTTTCATCCTTAGTATTTAACTCACAAGAAACCGGCTTCTCATCCTTTTGGCCTTCTTCTTTAACTTTTTCTTCAGTCTTTTCTTCTTTTTGAGCCGAGCTTACCGCCTGAGAACTTTGTGTATTTTTATCTTCTACATTCTCTTCACAATCGTTAGAATTTAATTTTTCCGACTTAACAGTTTCAACTTCTTCGTCTTTATTTTTAGATGGGGCCGATTGTGTATAATCGGTTGAGCTCTCGCCTTTGCAAGAAACAGAAGGCGCTGCCTCCTGACTGATTTCATTTGAAACAATATCGTCAAACTTTTTATCGGTAGCACTACTGGTCTTGCCTAATTCACCCAACAAAAATGGTAAAGAACCTGATGAACGAGCCTGGCGTTGCGATTGAATTAAACTCATTGAACACCTCCTGTTGTAGTTGTTGGAGCATTGGAAGCTACAGGACCTTTAATAAGACGTTTACTAATTTCGGTTGCAAAACGGGCATCCATGGCGGCCATAATTTTTGCCGATTTTTTTGGATCCATCATACGAATCATTGTAGACGATACAGTTAAGGGCATTTGCTTTAAAAGTTGAGCTGCTTGATCGGCAGAAATAGTTTGATATAAATTTACCAGCAATTTCAAATTCTCATTATTTTCAACTTTATTATCAATTTGCTTGTTTAATTCCTCTTTTAACCCCACCAATTCCTTTAAGCGTTTATCTAGCTCTTCTTCCATCATGCTATAAGACATCTCGTGACGTTTATCTCTCTCCTTCTCATTAAATTCTATTTCCTTAGCCAAATTCATATAAAGGGCATTATCAGCATTAATTTCGGAATCTACAGTCTTAGTTTCGCTTCCATCAAACAATAATTCTCTTTTTGGTGTTTCAGATTTAACTTCTTCTGCGTTATCCGATTTTTTTTCCTGAGCTGCAGCAGGAGCTGTGGTAGCCGCATCCTCGGCATGCACAACGGGATAGATACCTAAAACTAATATTCCAGCCATAGCCATCTTAAGATAAAAATTCTTCATAACCCTCCCCGTTTCTTACTTTGTTAATAAACTGTACCGTAGACATTTCCGACATAGCCAATTGTTCCTTACGAGCCATTTCTGTTTTAAACTCTTCGTATTGTTTGTCTTTTAGGTACTCAACTTGCTTTCTAGCCTTATAGGTGGCTTGCACTTTAATTAAGGCCACATCTATTCTTTTTTGAACATCAGCTAAAAATTTAAGATTTCTTTTTTTAACTTCATCCAAATTTTTAAAATAGTGTTCAATCATCATAATATAATTGCCTGCATTTTCTTTTTTGGCCTCGGCAGTATAAATATCCATCCATTTCTGTTGTTCAGCAGCTACCGATTCTAAAACCTGCATTATCCCGTATTCCTCTTGGCGCAAACGACCCAACTCATACTGAGCCTCACGCTCTTCTTCTTTTCGCAATTTGTAAATGCCTTCTAGGCGAAATGTAAATTTCATAACTGAATATCCGCAATCATCTTGCCCATACGAGCAATGGTTTCTTCATAGCTTGTTTTCTCTTCAATAGGCTGAATCAAAAAACGCTTCAGCTCTTCATATTTTGCTACTGCCACATCTAATTCTGGATTTTTTCCAGGTACATACACACCAATTTTAATATAATCTTCCATCTCGATGTAGAGCGCTAAAAGACGGCGTAAAATAAGTGAATATTTTTTATGTTCCTTACCCACCACCATGCTCATTACACGCGAGATACTGCCTAAAACATCAATAGGCGGATAATGACCCATAGAAGCTAATTTGCGTGACAACACAATATGTCCGTCCACAATGGCACGTACAGCATCGGCAATAGGATCCTGAATATCATCTCCCTCTGTTAAAATAGTATAAAGTCCGGTGATACTTCCTTCACCTTCACAGCGACCAGCGCGCTCAAGCAAGCGTGGCAATGTGGCAAAAAGAGATGGTGTATAACCCTTCATGGTTGGAGGTTCACCAACAGAAAGACCTACTTCACGTGAAGCCATGGCAAAGCGGGTCAGTGAGTCCATCATCAAAAGAACATTTAAGCCCTTGTCTCTAAAATACTCAGCCACAGTGGTAGCTAAAAATGCGGCACGCATACGAACAAGAGCCGGTGTATCTGATGTAGCCACTACTACAACCGAACGAGCCAAACCCGCTTCACCTAAATCGTGAGTTAAAAATTCTTTTACTTCTCTTCCACGTTCTCCAATTAAGGCAATCACATTGATATCAGCCTTGGTATTTCGGGCCATCATACCTAAAAGAGTAGATTTACCCACACCAGAACCGGCCATAATGGATAAACGTTGCCCTTTGGCGCATGTTAAAAAACCATCAATGGCACGAATACCCAAGCTTAACGGGGAATCAATAAGCCGGCGACTTACCGCTGCTACAGGAGGTGCATAAAGTGGTTTTTCATCTATAAACTCTATCGATCCCAAACCGTCTAATACTTCACCCTCACCATTGATTACGCGACCCAACAAGGCATCACTTAACGAAACCGTTGCCGACAAACGAACAATTTCAATAGGATCACCCGATTTAATACCGTTCATAGAACCAAATGGCATCAAAATGCAGGTATCGTTTTTAAGACCAATAACTTCAGCAGAAATTTTGTGACCTTCTTGCGTTCTCATACGGCATATAGCACCCACAGGAACATGCGGTAAAAATGCTTCCACCACAAGACCCACCACACGGCTAACATGACCCACTCTAAATACTGGAGGGATCTGCTCAACCAAGCGTTCAACCGACTGAATGTTTAAAACATGCTCCATATTATTCTTTTACGTATCCTTTACCCAAAAGCTCTTGCCATAAATGATCAATCTTTTTAACAGCACCGGTTTCCAGCACCTGATTTTCCATCACTAAGCGCACAACCCCCGATGGAATTGTATCAAGAGTTCTAATTTCCAAAGCTTCAACACTTTTTAAGGCCGTTACCACATCCGGCTTTGCTTCTGATAAAAATGCCCAATCAGCGGAATTTATTTCTAATGCCTTTTTCTGAGAAGCACTCACCTCATCCAACAAAGCATTAATACTCCCTTCCACTAAGGCAGGGTTTGTTTTTAATTCTTCACCAATAAGTTTACGGGCCACTTCAATGGCCATAGTAGTAGCTTCTTTCTTAACTTTATTAAAATATTCTAGGCTCTCAGTATTAAAGCTAGAAAGAGCCATACTTAGTTGACTTGCAAGTGCTGTCATCTTTTCTGCATCAGCGGCCATTTTTTGTTTTTCAGTCTTTAATTTTTCATTTACCAGTTCATCAACAGTAGGCTTCTTTTCTTCTTTAGTTACCACGAGACCTGATAAATTTAAGCCTTGGTAATCAGTACTTGCTAATAATCGCGAACCCTTTTTGGAGGATGTTGCAAAGCTTGTATTTTCAAACTTTTGTAAACTCATATTTTATTAATCCTCTTCAACCACTTCGGTTAAAATTAATTTACCTTCCTTAATTAAGTCTTTAGCCACTTTTAAAATTTTAACCTGAGCCAGTTCAATATCTTCAACCTTTAAGGGGGGTAACACTTCCATATCTTCCTTCAAAATTAGAGCGGCACGTTCAGACATATTAGAAAACACTTTATTTTTTATAGTATCGGGAGCATTTTTAAGCGCCACTTTAAGATCTTCGTTTGTAACACCTCTTAAGAGTTCACGGATACCCACATCGTTAGAACGTTCTAAATCTTCCACAGTAAATATCTTTTTTGCAATTTCACCACCAATAGCAGCATCCAACTTTTCAACTTCACCCAAAATTTTATCGGTAAATTCTCCTTTTAACCCTTTAAGGAGTTTAACCGTGCTATCCAAACCCTCCATTGCCAAATCACCCAACTCCTCTTCACTACCTGTTTTTTGCTGTGTTTGAGCTAACGACATTTTTTGCATGACGTATTTTTGTAAATCTTTCATCGCTTTGCCTGAAATGGTTTTTAATGCCGCCATACGGCTAATTACTTCTACTTGGCTTGCTTCGGGCAACTGTGCCAATGCTTCACGGGCCGGCTTCTTTTTGCAGTTAGCTAAAATAATACTAACTACCTGTGGATGTTCATTACGAATAAGATCAATAATTTTTTCATCGGGATACTGTTGAATAATTTCAGAAAACTTAATGTGCTTGTCGGCGGCAGGAAGTCCAGGTTTAGATAAATTTTCCATGATAAACCGGCCACGATCAGGATCGAGCGATTTTTCAATAAGATTAGCTGCCGCCGTACGGCCATCAATTTTTAAATCAAATTTACCTGGTTTTTCCTTTTGTGTTTCTAACCCTTTATAAAATTCTTCAATTACACCCTGCACATGGCTTGTAGGAATATTATTTAAATTAAGAAGGGCCGATGCAATCTTCTTAATTTCGCTATCCTCCATGTTGCTAAACATTTCGGAAGTAGTTCCCTCATCCATGCACAAAAGTAGCACGGCTGCTTTTTCAGACTTGCTTAAGGGACGTATATTTTCTTGTGCTTCTGCCATAATATTTTATTTAAGCCATTCTCTAATGGCGTTTGCCGCTGCCATAGGGTCCGACTTTACTAGTTGAGCCAAATTGGCATTTACTTCACCTTCAAGCAAAGGAGTGCCGTTGGCATCTAAAGCGCCTGCCCGTCCACCATTCCAATTTTTGATTAAAGGACGAATTACGAAGAAGAATACCAGAGCTACAACTATTAAAATCATTACATTGCCAATAACCGAAATAAGGAAACCATAGGTCGTTTTCTTTTCGTACCATTTGGCATCATCGCCTGTGGGCATTTCGGGAGCCTGGAAGGCTAATGTTTCCACTTTAATTTGATCGCCGCGGTCTTGACTAAATCCAATTGCTTTTTTCACCAAGTCTTCATATTTCGCAAGTTCATCTGCAGCACGTGGTGTGAATGTTTTTTCACCATTAGCGCCATCTTTGTAAGTACCATCTACTAAAATGGCCACCGACAGTTTTTTAACTGCACCTATAGGGCTTATAGTTTTTTTGATAGTTTTGCTCACCTGGTAGGCAATTTGTTCTGAACCTTCATCTGAATTACCACTACCACCACCACCGCTAGTTGTAGCTCCGGGAGCATTGCCCGAAGCACCGGCAACACCACCTGTAGACGAAGAACTTTCGGTTCTTTTAGCCGTAGTACGCGATTCTGAAACAACAGCACTTTTGTTAGGATCTAATATTTCATCGGTACTTTCCGATTGAGTAAAATCTATTTCGGACGAAACACGAGCAATTACTTTTCCTAAACCAACAACGGGCGACAGTAATTCTACAATGCGTTTCTCGTAAGAACGTTCAATCGATGTTTTTTGATCAAATAATTTTTCACCCGATGAAGCTATGCCATCGCCGCCACCTTCAGTTAATAAATGGCCGGCGCTATCCACTACAGTTACCTGTTCGGGATCTAAACTTTCTACAGCACTTGCTACCAAGTGAGTGATGGAATTTACTTTATCGCGCGATAGAGCTTCTCCACTTCCCATTTTTAAAATAACTGATGCGGTGGCCGATTGCTGGCTATCTGCAAAGAGAGATTTTTCGGGTAGTACTAAATGCACACGAGCCGATTCCACTTCGCGAATACGGGCAATAGTGCGGGAAAGTTCACCTTCTAACGCACGTTGGTAGTAAATTTTTTGTTCAAAATCGGAAGCACCAAATTCCATTTTATCAAATAATTCAAAACCCACACCACCAAAGCGTGGCATCCCTTCACTCGCTAATTTTAAGCGGATATCCAGCACTTCGGTGGCGGGCACCATAACGGTGCGATGTTCTTGGTCTACCTGATACTTAACCCCTGATTTATCAAGTTCGGTTAAGATGGTTCCCATGTCCTCGGAATTTAAATTGGTGAATAGAGGCTCCATTGACGATTGGTTGGATAGCTTTACAAGGTAGATAATTACCCCAACCGCTAATACCATCACCAATACCATGGAAACCTTTCGTACCATCGAAAGGTTTGCCAAAACATTTTTTATCTGTTCGATAAACTGATCCATTTAGCCCCCTATCATACCTGGATTCTCATGATTTCCTGGTATGCATCCAAAACCTTGTTTCTTACCTGATTCATATAACGAAATGACATGTCGGCTTTTTCAAGCTCAATAAGCACTTCATGCAAATCGTGTTTCCCTTCTGTTACAAACTCTTGCGACATTTTGTTGGCATGATTCATCTCGGCATTAACCTGTTTCATGCTATCGGAAATAACACTGGAAAAACCTGTGCCAGATTCTGCTTTTTGAGAACCACTCACTTTAGTGAGTTCCGGCAAAGCCGATGTAATGCTGGTAATTCCATTAATAGCCATTTAATTATCCTCCAATTTCCAGAGTACGCATCACCATGCTTTTGGCTGCGTTATAAACTGTAATATTGGCTTCATAGGCTTTAGAAGCCGTCATCATGTCGATCATTTCTTCAATAGAATTAATAGATGGGTAAGCCACGTTACCATTGGCATCAGCATCAGGATGCGACGGATCGTGCACAATACGAGGAGCTTCGTCGCTGCGTTGATAACCAGTTACTTCGGCTGCTTGCACATCATCTTTTTTAAGAAAGGTTTGGAGACTAGCATCAAAACTGGTGGGCACCGATGATACAATCACTTCTTTTTTACGGTAAGGACCACCATCTGGGGTACGTGTGGAATTAATGTTCGCTAAATTTTCGGCAGTAACATCAATGCGGGCCTTTTGAACCGCCAAGCCCCCTGCCGATAAATTAAATGCTGCCATAAGTCCCATAAAAACCTCTTACTGTTAGTTACCGTTGATGGCGTATTTTACTAACGCCATATGTTTGTTTAAAATATTGAGAGTTGACATGTATTGAAGACTGTTTTGAGTCATGTCCGACATTTCTTGTTCCATACTCACATTGTTACCATCAGCTCTGCCGGGACGATTGGAATCTTCTACCCGCATTTCCACTTTCCATTTATCGTCACCTTCCATGGTATGAGCTAGCTTTGCCTCAAAAGAAGTTTCCTTGGCTTTGTAACCAGGGGTATCTAAGTTAGCAATGTTGGCAGCATGCACCTTGTGCTCAGCAATACGCACATCCAGCGCCTGTTTCATTAAATCGAGTGTTGTTGGTAATGAATTCATACTCCCCTTACTCCTTTGGGGGGCATAAATTGCAATCGATATGCCAGTGGGGATATATTATTAAAAAATATAATAATATTGAATAGATAGATAATTATAAGCAAACTAATAGGCAAATATAAAGTAGGTAAAACTTTCCGTCCGGGATAGACTTTAGGGGCTAAACGGTTTTAAACAGAGCCTCGGCCAGGCCATCTTTTTTAAAGCGCTCCATCAGGGCCTTCATCCTCTTTTCAGATGTATAAGCCGTTGAATTATAAGGGCCTTCTTCTCTTACATAAGCATTTCCAGCATAGCCATCGGTTTTCCACTGGGTAACCAGATCTTTTTCAATAGTTAAGGGTTCGGCTGGCTTAGGTGCTTTTAGATTCATAGCTCTAAAAGCTAAGAGCGGCATTTTAAGCTTAAAACTTTAATATATAATAAAATATTATTAAATATTATATATTTAAATAGTATTACTTAATGTTTTTATTTAATTTAAAAAGCTGTTCAGCAAACTCCCAATCGGCGGGGGTATCAATGTCCTGAACAGTATGGCGGGGTAAAATAAGGGGCGCTGAGCGCATTGGCCAGGCCTGTTTTTCGGTTAAAAAGGCCTGGGTTTTATACCAGTAAAACTGCCCGGCATCATGATAGGTTGATGGTAAATCGTTGGAGCGTTTGTTAACAAATTCGGGCCAAATAGGCTTCAGAGTGCCATCGCTATTCTTTTGAAGCGCCCTAAATATGGACGCCCCAAATTCCCCCACCGAAAAAACACCGTCTACCTGTAGGCGCACCAAGGTTTCAAAACCCTCTTTCAAAAAATCAGGACATACAAAAGGTGCAGTGGCATATAAACAACAAAAATAAGTAGGTAAGGTCTCGG
Source organism: bacterium (assembly GCA_019695305.1). NCBI lineage: Bacteria > bacterium. Next base: position 65,436 of record JAIBAG010000007.1, on the reverse strand, counting down.
TTTTTCCCAATTCTTCTAAAACATGCATCAACACTTCTGCATGTCCGGCAAAGTCATCAGCCAGAGCTGCCGGCCGCATAAAAGGGACTTCTGCCCCCAGCTTTTGGGCAATTTCAGCAATTTGCGGGGAATCGGTAGACACCACTACTTTTTTGAACAAACCACTCTGAAGAGCTGCTTCTATAGAGTAGGCAATCATTGGCTTTCCACAAAAAGAACGGATATTTTTATGAGGTATACGCTTACTTCCTCCTCGCGCTGGAATAATGGCTAATAAATCGGACATACGCCCATTATTCACAACAAGTCTTTAAAAGTAAAAAACTTTTTCGAATTATTTCCTTTGTGAGCCTTGCAAAATGAATTAAAATAGCTTTTCACGAAAAGGGGATTTTATGTCTTTGTTTACTAATAAAACTATTTTGATTACCGGCGGAACAGGTTCCTTTGGGCAAAAATGCGTAGAAACATTGCTTACCGAACACAATCCCAAAAAAATTATTGTCTTTAGCCGCGACGAGCTCAAACAATATGAAATGCAGGTGAAATTTAATAATCACCCCGTCTTACGTTTCTTTATTGGTGATGTACGCGACAAAGAACGCTTATATCGCGCGCTAGAAGGTGTTAACTATGTTATCCATGCTGCCGCTCTCAAACAAGTACCCGCTATCGAATACAATCCCTTTGAAGCAGTGCGTACCAACGTCATTGGTGGTTATAATGTACTTACCGCCTCTATCGATAAAAAAGTAGAAAAAGTAATTGCACTTTCTACCGATAAAGCAGCTAACCCCGCTAATTTATACGGCGCCACCAAATTATGTTCCGACAAAATTTTTATTTCGGGCAACAGCCTGGTTGGCTCTCAAAACACACGCTTTTCGGTTGTTCGTTATGGCAATGTGGTTGGCTCGCGCGGCAGTGTAATCCCTCACTTTTTAAAACAAAAACCAAGCGGAGAGTTAACTATTACTGATGAACGCATGACGCGCTTTGTAATCACTCTCGACCAAGGGGTACACTTTGTTTTAAAAAGTATCGAGAACATGGCCGGCGGGGAACTATTTGTACCAAAAATTCCCAGTGTAAAAGTAACGGATATTGCTAAAGTCATTGCCCCAGAATGTAAAGTTAAAATTATTGGAATTAGACCTGGTGAAAAATTGCACGAAGCCATGATTACCACCGACGACGCACGCAACACTCTCGAATACGACGATCATTTTGTCATTCAACCCCAGTTTCCTTGGTGGAATTATAATCGCCTCAATACAAAAAGCATGAATGAAAAGCCCCCCAAACAATGTCAGGAGGGATTTTCCTACACGAGCGACAACAATACCTGGTGGTTAAAAGAAGCTGAAATTAAAAAAATGATTCAAGAAACCTCTTATTACCAAGAAACTAATGCCAAAAAATAACATGGCCTCTCCTCCAATTCCTTATAGTCGACAATTTATTGATGACGAAGACATTGCGGCCGTTACACAGGTTTTAAAATCCGATCTTTTAACGCAAGGGCCTCTTGTAGGTCAATTTGAAGAAACAGTAGCCCGTTACTGTGGTAGCCAGTACGCAGTCAGTTTTTCTAACGGGACCACAGCCCTACACGCCGCCTGTCTGGCTTTAGGCCTTAAAGAAGGAGATCAAGGTATTGCTCCTCCTATTACATTTGCCGCTACCACAAACAGTTTACTCTACGTAAAAGCTACTCCTGTTTTTGCTGATGTCACTCAGGGCTTACCTTTATTAAATCCACAAGAATTTAGAAAACAGATTAATTCCAAAACAAAAGTAGTAATGCCTGTTCATTTTGCAGGCAGCGTCTGCGACATGGAAACCATTTATGAAATAGCTCAAAAACATTCCCTTGGCATCATTGAAGATGCATGCCACGCCTTGGGTGCCACCTACACCGACAAATCGGGCAAACAGCACAAGGTAGGTAATTGCGCCTTTGGAGATATGACCATTTTTAGCTTTCATCCTGTTAAAAGCATCGCTACCGGCGAAGGCGGAATGGTAACAACTAATAGTAAATCGCTATATAACCATTTAGTAATATTAAGACAGCACGGGGTCTGGAAACCTGACCCCGCCACAAGCAGTCACCCTGGTTGGTATTATGAGATGAGGGAATTAGGGTATAATTACCGGCTAACCGAGTTTCAAGCCGCATTAGGAATAAGTCAGATGCAAAAATTGGATTTCTTTATAAAAGAACGCAAAACAAAATTTTTAGCCTATCAAGAACAGCTAAAAGGTATTAAAGGAATAGAATTGTTAACACCCCCCTCTTATTGCGACTCGGCTTTTCATTTAGCAGTTATCCACCTAGAATCATCAATTAAGCGGAACGGGCTATATCAATTTTTAAAAGAAAACGGGATTGGAAGCCAGGTTCACTACATTCCAGTTTACGACCATCCCTATTACCGGGATACTCTTAAAATTAAAGCCGAATGTCCCCAAACGAAGCGGTATTTTGAAGCTTGCTTATCTCTCCCCCTATATCCTGGACTAAGTTCTAACAATTTAAACCGGGTTGTAGATACCGTAAAAAAATGGAGCCAAGCCAATGCCTAAACCCTCACTTCTTTTTATAGTGAACACAAAGGCCTCTTTTCAACATGCAGACCTCATTAAACGCTATTTAAAGGGGTATTTAGTTAAAACCGCCACAACCCTTCCCGCTAATACCAAAACCCATGCGCTGGTTATTTTGTGGAGCTATAAAAAAATAGTCCCTAACATTGAAAAGCATTCAAATGTTATACTATTTCATACTAGCGATTTACCACAAGGCAAAGGCTGGGCACCACTCTATCATCTTCTGGCTGATTCCAAAAAAAGCTATGTGATTAGCGGTATTAAAGCAGCTAATGAGGTAGATGCAGGTGATATTATTGTAAAAGCCAGCTTTCCTATTCTTCCACATTATACAGCTCAGGCTTTACGACGTTTTGATGTAGAATTATCCTTCCGTCTTATACGCGATATTTTAAAAAAATTTAAAAACAAGCCTTTAACAGGACTAAAACAGGACAAAACTCAAGAAAGTTTTTATCAGCGCCGTTACCCGGAAAATAATAAAGTAGATCCAGCATTACCGTTAAGTCAACTTATTCCCCATTTGAAAGCCTGTGAAGATACCCATCCGGCCTATATAGAATGGGAGGGAGAAGTATTTAAATTAAAACTGGAATCTGTAAAACCGGCCACTTACCCCAAAAACATCACTATTCGCTTTTTTGACGAGGACTCATGAAAATTATCTTTAGATGCGACGGCGGTTTTAAAAATGGCATGGGGCATGTTGTACGCTGTAGTGTTTTGGCCAAAGAATTAATTAAAAGAAAACACGAAGTATTGTTTGTGACCAAGAAAGATAAGACTATTAAACGTTACCTACACACACAAAAAATAAAAGCTCATTTTATTCATTCTACGGCCCCAAAATCTCTTTTAAAAGCTGACTTGGTAGTATTAGATACATATTCCTTTTCGGAATCTACTCTAAAAAAAATACCTTCTAAAATTTTACTTATGCTCGATTCCATTCCTAATTTTCGGTTAGAAGCGGATGCCATTTTATTACCACATACTTTGAAACCGCATCTTAAATTAAAACAGGGTGCATACAAGCTATACGGCCCTCGCTACGTTTTATTAAAACCAGAATTTAAAAAAGCGCCTGCCAAAAAAAAGCACGGTCCCACCATTCACAATGTTCTTATTAATTTTGGTGGTTCCGACAAGGAAAATGTAACAACTAGAATGGCCCTGTATTTAAATCAGTATAAGCGGAAATTAAATCTTACTTTTTTGCTTGGGGCTTCATTTTCTTCGCTACACTTTAAAAAACTAAAGGCCGCTTTAAAAAAATCACATCATCACATTCATTTTTTAAAAAATATTACCAATGTGGCTCCAGTAATGAGAAAAAATGATATAGCCATAGCATCACCCAGCACCGTAGCGTATGAGCTATGTCGCGTTGGCATTCCAACACTCACTGTCTTAACCGCAGACAATCAAAAAATTGTACAAGAAAATATTAAGGGAACCGTGATTGCATTGGGAAATTATCAAAACTTGACGGCCAAACAACTCTTAAGTGGAATAGGCACTCTGGAAAAACAAGGCGTACGTCAATCTCTTTCAAAAAAAGCATCTCGCCTTTTTGACGGCCATGGCCCAAGTCGGGTGGCTAATGCTATTGAAACTCTTATTAAAAAACCAAAGAAGCATTTGTAGTTTAACACTGAATACTTTATATTAGATACCTTGGAGATAAAACGTGACCGTTATTCTGGATAAAAAAATACTTAAAAATTATTCTACACCTTTTATTGCTGCCGAAGTTGGAATTAATCACAATGGAAGCCTTGAAAAAGCATTTAAAATGATTGATGTAGCCAAAGCCGCTGGCGTAGATGCCGTTAAATTTCAAACTTTTAAAGCCCGCGAATTTGTTACAGATAAAAAACAAACTTATACTTATTATTCTCAAGGAAAAAAAGTAACCGAATCGATGCTGGCTATGTTTGAGCGTTACGAATTTAACGAAACTCAATGGGTTAAAATTAAGAAAAAATGTGACAAAGAAAGAATTTATTTTTTATCTACACCTCAAAACGAGTCTGATCTGCAGGTATTGTTAAAATTAGGCATTGGTGCCATTAAAGTGGGCTCGGATGATTTAACCAACACGCCCCTGCTTAAAGCATATGCTAAAACAAAACTCCCTCTCATCTTATCTAGCGGGATGGCTACATTTGAAGAAGTAAAAGCAGCCCTTCAGGCAGTAGGCGCCTTTAAGGGATATCCAACTATTATGCTGGCATGTACCTCGGAATATCCTACCCCTCCTTCCAGTGCTAATTTAAATCGTATTGAAACGTTAATGAATTCCTTTAAAAATATTCCTATTGGTTATTCCGATCATACCGAAGGTCCTATTGCATCATCGGTAGCCGTGGCCTTAGGAGCCTGCTTTTTTGAAAAACATTTTACACTAAACCATAACCTCCCTGGTCCCGATCATTGGTTTTCGGAAGATCCTAAAGGCTTAAAAGAATGGGTAACTGCCATTAGAACTGCCCATTGTATGTTAGGGTCGGGGCAAATAGTGCCCACCAAGGCAGAAACAAAAATGCGCAAAATGGCCCGGCGAAGTATTGTGGCCATTACTCCAATTGCTAAAGGAGAAAAATTTTCATTACTTAATATTGCATTGAAACGCCCTGGCGACGGATTACCACCTGCAATATTGCCGCACTTAATAGGAAAGAAGGCACTTAAAAATATTAAAATTGGTGCCCAATTAAAACGTGGAGATATTTCTTTAAGATGATCAAACACAATTCCCCTACACTTGGAAAAGAAGAACAGCAGGCGGCAGCTCGCGTAATAAAATCTCAATATTTAGCACAGGGTGAGGAAGTTCGCTTATTTGAAAACGAAATATGTTCTTATTTAGGACTTCCGCCGGGCCATGCCGTGGCTGTCTCTAGCGGAACAGCAGCTCTTTACATGGCGTTATGGGCACTTAAAGCCAAAAATAAAAAAGTGGCAATTCCAGCTTACTCCTGCTCGTCTTTACGCCATGCTGTTAGCATGGCTCAGGGCAAAGAAGTTTTGGTAGATAGTAACCGTCATAATCCCAATATTTGCCAAACCAGTCTTTCAAAAAAGAAAGCGCATATTGCTATTATCCCCCATTACTATGGAATCCCCTATTCTCCCATTGTACAAATTACAAAAAAAATGCCGGTTATTGAAGATTGTGCCCAAGCCTTGGGAGCTAGCATCAAGGGTAAAAAAGTAGGACTTTTTGGAACTCTCGGCGTCTTTTCATTTTATGCCACAAAGCTTATTACCAGCGGCGGTCAAGGAGGAATGGTTGTATCCAAAAATAAAAAACTTATTGAGTCTATCCGCGATTATCTCCAATTTGACTGCCGACACGACTATAACAAACGCTTTAATTTTCAAATGACCGATTTAGCAGCTGCTATTGGGCGGGCACAACTTAAAAAGCTACCTTCCTTTCTTAAAAAGAGAGAGTCTCTGTTTAAAGCTTATCAAAAAGAAAAACTTCCTTTGGTAGATACACAAACAAATGCTCTTAAGCCAGTACGTTACCGTGCCCTTTATTACACCACTTCACCTCAAAGCATTTTAAAAAAGCTCAAACAAAAAAATATTACTGGTATTATCCCGCTTGAAGAATGGGAATTACTGGGGCCGGCTAGCCATTTTCAGCAAGCCTATTATTGGACACAGCATTTAGTATCACTCCCTCTTTATCCCTCACTTTCATTACGGGATATAAAACGTATTGCAGGTGCTTTAAAATGATTTTAACCGCTCATCAACCTGTTTACCTTCCCTGGCTAGGTCTTTTTCATAAAATCGCCCTAGCCGACCAATTTTGTTTTTTTGATAATGTACAATTTCAAAAACGGGACTGGAATAGTCGTAACAAGATCAAGTTTACTAACGGCAAAGCCGACTGGCTAACTGTTCCTGTATTAAACAAAGATTATTTAAACCGTTCTTTTTTGGATATTGAAATCAACAATGCTCTTCCCTGGCAACGCAAGCATTGGAAATCGATTGAACTCAATTATAAAAAAGCCCCTTACTTCAAAGAATATGCTCCACGCCTTCAAGAATTTTACGAAAAAACCTGGCAAACTCTGGCTGAACTTAATTACCAAATGCTACTCTACTTTTTAAAGGAACTTGGTATCACCGTTCCTGTTGTTCGGATGAAAGATTATGACTTTAAGGGAGCTAAATCCAATCTAGTACTCGACATGTGTATTCAATTAAAATCCAATCTCTATATTTTTGGACAAGAGGGAGAAAACTACGCCGAGCAAAACGCCTTTAAAGATGCCGGCGTTCGTGTTTTTTTTCAAAACTATCAACATCCTACTTATTCGCAAATTAATGGTCCCTTCATTTCTCACTTGTCCATTATTGATTTGCTTTTTAACTGTGGACCCAAAAGCTTAGAAATTCTTATGCAGGGCAATATCTCTAAACAAGAGCTTATTCACTTCTCATAAGAGCTTTATTTTGCTAAAACTCTTAGCGAAAGGACAAATCATGAACAAAAATATCACCCGTACCGATACCGAACAAACCTATCAAAAAGAAATGGAATCTTTTTTTATGGAAGCTAGCGGCACTATAAATGATAAGCTGGCTAATTTTTCTCGATTTGTAAGCCGCCAAACATTGGCCATTTTTTTATATAAATATGAGCTCTTTAAACAAATTATTCCGGTTCATGGCTCCATTATTGAATTAGGAGTTTTTAGAGGTGGCGGCAGCTTTAGTTTTGCGCAACTCAGCGCTATTTTAGAACCTTATAACTACCAACGTAAAATTGTAGGCTTTGATACTTTTGAAGGTTTCCCTTCTGTTGCCAGCCAAGATTCTTTAGGGAAGCAAGGTACAAGTCCAAAAAAGGGTGATTTTTACACCTCTAAAAATTTTAAGGAAGAACTCGAAAAAAATGTCAGTTTGTACGACTCTAATCGTTTTATTAATAATGTAGAAAAACTTTCTTTTGTTAAGGGTGATATCAACCAAACCCTTCCTCAGTATATTAAAGAAAACCCACACACAGTTATCTCTCTGGCTTATTTTGATATGGATATTTACGAACCCACAAAAAAAGCGCTGGAAACAATTTTACCACGCATACCCAAGGGCGGCATTGTAGCCTTTGATGAAGTAAATAACGCCAGCTGGCCCGGTGAAACTTTGGCGCTTTTAGAAACTGTAGGGCTTAAAAACGTTCGTCTGCAAAAATTTGTGTTTGAACCATGCCGCTCTTATTTTGTAGTGGAATAGTAAAGGAAGCCTGCATGTCTTTTTCAAATGAATGGGACGATGTTTATAAAAACAACCTGCAGCTCAGTATTTTTCCATGGTCTGATCTGGTGAGTTTTGTGATGAGACATGTAAAACCTGCTACCGGACTTAAAGTTCTCGAGTTAGGCTGTGGAGCCGGCGCCAACATCTCACTTTTTCAGCATTTAAAATCCGATTATTTTGCCATAGAGGGTGGCTCTTCTATTGTAAGTATTTTACATAAACAATTTCCGGAATTAAAAGATAAAATCATTTGTGGTGACTTTACACATAATATTCCATTTCAAGAAACTTTTGACTTAATTGTTGATCGTAGCTCTCTAATCCATAACAATGTAACTTCCATTCAAAAAACTTTAAAAATGGTATACGATCGCTTAAAACAAGGGGGGCATTACATTGGTATAGACTGGTTTTCCACTCTCCATTCCGCCTTTAATAAAGGTGAAACTTGCGATGACTCTTATACAAAACATAATTTTAAAGAAGGTCAATTTAGAGATATAGGCAAGGTTCATTTTTCTGACGAACCCCATTTAAGAGAGTTGTTGAAAGATTATAAAATAAAAGTAATTGAACTAAAAACAATCTTACAAAAAGAACCGGCAACAGGGCACCAATTTAGCTCGTGGAACTTTGTTGCGCAAAAAACTTAAGCACCAAATCGAGCATCGTCAACTGCATCAACAATTTTAAAGTTTTTAGGCCAACCTTTTTTCTTATATTCTTTATCCCTAATATCATCGTATCGAAATTGAAGGGACAAACGCATTCCAGGAGCCTCTTTAATTATTCCGCTTCTATGTACAATGTAACTATTAAAAACTACAAAATCACCAAATTGAAGATCTAGACTTACCTCTTTAAAGTCATGAATACGTGTATCAATAATATCAAATTTATTTTTACCACATTCATATACACCATTTTTATGACTACCCTCTTTTATTAATAAACTACTATTTTTAGTATGTGGCCCTACAGCATGTAGAGGTGCCCATACTACAATGCTGTTGCCTGCAAAACATTCATGATAACTATCTTGATGCCACGGAAACCATCGACTGGGTGGATTATTAGATAAATCCAAACGCCAAGTGGGGTAACTGGAAGCAATAGGAGAAGCTACACCAATTTTTTTTAACGCCTCTAAAATTTGAGGATGGGAACAAGCCATAAACATCTCAAAAGTACGGTCGAGCAAATCATAAATTTTAAGAACTTCCTCGCGATCTTCAGCGTATTTTTGGGTTAAAAAAGAACCTACAGCTTCGGTTTGATCAATAGGGGGAAAACTGGGATAAAGCTCTTTGAATAAAAACTCAAGTTTTTGCTTTACCGGCATAAAAACATTTTGAAAGCCGGAAAATACTTTATAGCCTTTTTTATCAAACTCTTGATCCATACACTATTCCTTCACAAAATAGCTGCGCAGCGGTTCAAACGAGCATTTTTTAAGTTTACCGCTTTTACCTTTAAAAAATTCCAAAAAGGCCTTGGTTTCACCAGGCCAGGCCGGATTATTAAGCTCGTCAAAAGCAATAATACCACCGGGAACAACACGGTCGTAAAGTTGCTCCAAGGCAAATTTAGTGGGTTCATAAAGATCCAAATCGAGATAGATGAGAGAAAGTAACAAATGAGAATTTTTTTCTATGTAATCAGGCACGGTATTGAAAATATCGCCTTTTACAAATTCCAATTTTTCAATATGGCCAATGGGACGGTTCAAATCAAAAATTTCTGCACCTTCACGCAATTCGTCGCACATTGAATCGGACACATAAAAACCACCTTTTTGCAGTAAGGCCGAATGGTTTTTAGTAGCACGGTCGCTATCGGAAATTGCATTAAAACCTTCGTAGGTATCAAAACCAATAATTTTGCGCTGATAGTTAAAGGGTTCTAAAATGGCCGAAAAAGAAGCAAATGAAAACATACCCGAGCCCATAAATACTCCAAATTCTGCAATAGAACCTTGTACGTTTAAAATTTCTTTAAAAAGTTCCCATTTAAAAAGATAAATTGCTTGTTGTTGGCGCGATACAAAGCGTGGAAAACTTTGCATTTTTTGAGCAAAGCTACCTGAGGATTTTTTATAATGCTCTTCTATCTTTTGCGTGTATTCCTTATCACTGGAATTACGTAATTTTTCATCCACCACCGGCACATCGTTATATTTTGGTTTCATAGCATTTCCCATTTAAATTAAAAGCGAACCATACCCCAACCGCCGGGTAAAAATTCGCCTTGAGTTTCTATATTTTTGTTAGGCTCAAAGCCAGGCAGCATATGCCCGTATTTGGCGTACATATTTTTGGATTTAGAATCGTTTTCAATGAGATCTAAAATTTTATCTCTCACTTCAAGAGCTTTTTCAGTATTTCCCATACCAGCAAATGAGACCATTCTACCCCACCATCCAAAAATATGGAAAGGGTATTCACGAGTAATTCCTTCAAAAAGACGTTCAGCTTGAACAAAATTGCCTTCTTTCAGGTTTACATTGTTTAAAAAGTTCACTTCCAAATTGGCTTTATAGTGAATTTCGCACAATTCAACGGCGCTTACCTCTTTGGTATCAAATTGGCGAGCAATCATGGTGGAAATTTCGCGGTCGCGCTTTAATTTATCAAAATCCTTATCCCACATCACTTCATCGGGAGGAAGGACATCCATGCTTTGAAACTGGTCATACATTTCAGATCCTACCAGAGGAGCCGCAATATTGATATTAGACCAATCGGCATTCACTTCGTGGATATACTCAATGGTTTCCTTCATCATTTCTTTGGTTTCACCCGGAAAACCGATGATGAAACCGGTACGGGTGATGATGCCTATGCTTCTTAAGTAGGCAATCATTTTTTTTGCCTTACCCAAGTTAACACCCTTTTTTACAATATGCTGCTGCACATAAGGTGATCCTGATTCGATGGCAATATTAACCATCTTCATACCCGCAGCCTTCATAAGATCAATAATTTCGTGTGTGGTGGCATTCACGTTTAAGGCGTTGGGAAAAATAATTTCAAAACCTTCCACTTCTTCCTTAAACTTAATAAATTCTTGCAATAATTCTTCGGCCTGTTTGCGGCTACAAACAAACATATCGTCTTCAAAAGCAAATACGTTTACACCAAACTTTTTATGGATAAGTCGCATTTCTTCCATTACATTTTCTACCGAGCGGTAACGCATGGCTCTACCATGTACTGTATGGGAAGCACAAAAGGTACATTTAAACGGACAACCACGCGAGGTCATCATGATGGCCGCGCGTTTTTCATACAGTACATCTTCATCATATTCAAAACGACGCATCCGTGTAGCCTGACGAATATATGATTCCATATCTAAAAGATCCCAATCGGGCAAAGGTACTTTATCTAAATCGGCAATATAATCGGTAATGGGTTTAAACCCCGAAACAGCTATCGCTTCTCTATTATAAATTCCTTTGATAGAATTTCTTTTTTTGAGATCGTGAAAATTATCTACAAAAGCAGTAAAAGCTTCTTCACCCTCGCCTTTGCACACATAATCTACATCGTCACTTTTTAAAATGCGTTCTACAGCATTGGAAGAATGCATCCCTCCAAAGATAATAACGGCATTGGGCCATTTCTTTTTAAGATGAGCACTGGCTTTTAAAGCAAAATAATGGGCGGTAGAAAACATAACCGAAAAGGCAATCACATCCGGTTCAAAATCGAGGCAATGTTCGGCTACTTGTTCAATATAAGAATCACAATCGTCATACTGATATGATTCACGCATGTGTGTTTGATAATCGATGCACCCTACTTTACCCAGTGAATTGTTGTTGTATTTTTTAACGTAAGAAGAGAGATATAAAATACCTAAAGGAAGGCCAAAGGGAATGTCTAAGAGTTTACTTTCTTTTGTAATGTATTCCGATTTATCAATCCAGCGAGCCGGCATGTTCACAAAGGCCACATTCACCGGATTTTTAGTTACCGCATTGTCTTGAGTTTTTTCAATTACCGAAGTTTCCATACATTCTCCTTTTAAAGACGGATGCACAATAGTATGCCGATAACTAAAGCAAAGTTTATGCCAGTTGAAAAAATTGAGTTTTTTTAAAAAAGCTATATTTTATAAGTATTTATCACACATAGGGATACCCCCTACTAAATAGGGCTGCAAATTTTGCAGCTATGATTAGCTTTAAAAGTCAGTAGGCGTCATGTCTTTTAAATGAAGGTTTTTGATATATTGCAAACCTTTTGAAAATAATTACTGCTGTTTGGGAAAAAAGAAGTTTGCTGGACTCCTACGTCAAAAATGAAAGAACATTTTTATGATTAATGCGCATCATTCCAATTACTGCCTACGCCTACTTCCACTTTTAAGGGAACTGTGGTTTTAAAAGCACCTTCCATCTCGCCTTTCACAAATTCTTTTACTTTTTCCACATCCGCAACAGGTACTTCAAACACCAATTCGTCATGTACCTGCATGATCATTTTAGAGCCAGAGCTAATGGCCGCAAGCTTTTGATCAATGGCAATCATGGCCTTTTTAATAAGATCGGCCGCCGAACCCTGAAAGATGGTGTTAAACGCCATTCTTTCTGCATTTTGACGCTTAAGCTTATTGTCACTACGTAAATCGCTTACCAAACGGTGCCTACCCAACATGGTGCGTACCACACCTATTTCTTTGGCCTCGGCCAATACCTTTTCTTTATAAGCCATTACGCTGGGATACTGCTCATAAAAAGCCTCAATGTAACTTTTAGCCTCAGCTTGTGGAATTTCGAGCAAATCGGAAAGACCAAAAGCCGATTGGCCATAAAGAATCCCAAAGTTAACAGTTTTAGCGCGCGCACGTTCATCGGGAGTGATCTCTTCTAATTTTTTATTAAAAAGCTTAGCTGCCGTAATACGATGGATGTCTTCATTATTTTGAAAAGCTTTGACTAAAATTGGGTCAAGAGTCAATTCGGCCAGCAAACGTAATTCAATTTGTGAATAATCGGCGGAAATAATTTTAAATCCGGGAGGCGCCACAAAAGCTTTGCGAATTCGGCGTCCCTCATCGCTACGGATGGGAATATTTTGTAAATTAGGATCAGACGAACTTAAGCGCCCTGTAGCCGCCACCGTTTGATTATACGAGGTATGAATACGCCCGGTTTCAGGGTTTAAAAGTTCTTTGAGTTGAATGACATAAGTTGAAAGCAATTTAGAGAGCATCCTGTGCTCGAGCAAAATTTTAGGCAAGGGATGAAGATCCTGAAGCGCCATGAGCACATCAACATCGGTAGAAAAACCCGTTTTGGTTTTCTTTTGAACCGGTAACTGCAATTTAACAAATAAAATTTCGGAAAGCTGCTTGGGAGATGATAAATTAAATTCAAAACCAGCTAATTCATGTGCTTTTTTCTCGGCTTCTTTTAAACGGGATGAAAATTCTTTTTCAAGCTCACCCAAGTAAACCTGATCGACATACACGCCCTGCTTTTCCATCCTAAAAAGAACATCCACCAAAGGCAACTCAAGCTGAGTATAGCAGTCCCAAAGACCCGTTTCTTTTAACTTTTGATGGAGAACCGTAATAAGTCTGCCGGTGATATCAGCATCTTCGGCTGCATAAAAACTTACTTTTTCTACTTCTACGGCATCAATGGTTTGCCCCTTGGGCACAAGATCATCATAGGTTTGAGTTTTGTATTGCAGATATTCAGATGCCAAATAATCCATGTTGTGCGAGCTTTCGGGGCTAATGAGATAAGAGGCCAGCATCGAATCACCCATGAGCCCTTTTACCTCCACACCACACTGAAATAAAACCTTCATGTCAAACTTGGCATTTTGGGCAAATTTAGAAATTTTTTCTTTAGCAAAAAAAGGTTTTAACGCCTCTAAAACCATCTTACTTTCAAGTTGCTGTGGGCAACCCAAATAATGATGCCGAAGCGGGATATAAAAAGCTTCGCCAGCCACAAAAGAAAAACTCAGACCCACCAAGTGGCAGGTAAAGGGATTTAAACCTGTAGTTTCGGTATCAAAGGTAAAGGAACTAGCAGCTTCCATTTGTTTAAGAAAACTTTTAAAAGAAGCTTCATCTAAAATTGTAATGTAGTTTTGCTTGCTGATAGCTAGTGGGGCAACAGACACAGGAGCTGGAATATCCGCAAAAAAAAGACGCTTTAATTCTAGCTTAGCAAAAAAGGAGTTCAACTTCGCCTTATCGGGAGGCTGAAGTTCTAACTTATCCCAATTAAGTTCTATGGGGACTTCTTCATGGAGACTGGCCAATTTTTTTGACAAAAAAGCATTGTCTTTAGAAAAAATGAGTTTTTCCCGCAATTTTTCAGAAATATCCGAGCCCATGGTGGCATATAAATTTTCGATAGAGCCGTATTGTTGAATAAGCTTGGTGGCGGTTTTCTCCCCTACTCCTTTCACACCCGGGATATTATCGGATGAATCGCCCGCTAAACTTAAAATTTCTAATACCTGATGCGGTGGAACTCCAAAACGCTCAATCACTTCGGGAATATCAATTTCTTTATCCTTCATGGAATCGTAAATAATGACGCCATCCCCTACAAGTTGCATCAAATCTTTATCGGCAGATACAATTACTATTTCCAAAGGATCATCTTTTAAACCCTTTAATTTTCTTTCTCGGTATTGCTTTACAAAAGTGGCAATCAAATCATCGGCCTCAAAACCATCTTTTTGCAAAACAGGAATGGGATAGGTTTCTACAAATTCACGCACCTGAAAAAACTGTGGTTTTAAATCTTCGGGTGGAGCATCGCGGTTCGCTTTATACTCGTCATAAATTTCTTTACGAAAAGACGGCGTTGGTGAATCAAACACAATGGCCAAATGATCGGGCCTCTGCTCACGGATGAGCTTTAAAAGCATATTAGCCACGCCATAAGTCGCGTTTGTAGGAATACCCGAAGAGGTATTGAGGCTTTTAATGGCATAATAAGCTCTAAAAATGTAACCTGAGATATCAACCAAGTAGATTTTTTTTACTTCTTTAGGCATTAAAAAGTGGTATAGCTGTCTTTTGGCCCCGATGAAAGAAAAAATAACACTGCCCACCTACATTACCTTAACCCGCTTTTTACTGGTTCCGGTATTTATTTATCTTTTTCTACAGGAAAAATACTGGCCTTCGGTAATTGTTCTTGGAATTGCCAGTATTACCGATTTTTTAGATGGCCTTATTGCGCGTAAATTTAACATGCGTTCTAAACTAGGATCCATGCTTGATCCTTTAGCCGACAAATTTCTGATGTTATTAAGTTTTATTGCACTCTCAAAACTGGGAAGAATCCCCTGGGAACTGACTATTTTAATTGTGTTTAGAGATTTTGGAATTGTTTTTACAATTTTTATTTTTCTAAAGTTTATCAAAATAAAGCTGTATTACAAACCCACGCGTCTTTCAAAATGGGCCACTTTTTCGCAAATTATGGTGCTGGTACTCTCTTTTTTAGATGTGTTGTTTGAGAAAAGGCCCATTATTTTAAGCCCACAACACGAAACCTATTTTATGCTGTCTAAGATGCTTTTTACTTATGGTGCCATTATCTTTACAGTGATCACTTATTTTCAATACATTTATATGGGCTATAAATTTTATCGCTATGGGGAGCGTGAGGTTTCATAACCATATTTTTTCAACTTTTTAGCATCCTTGGTCCAGTTGTGGTCCACCTTCACGCGTAAATCTAAAAACACTTTTTCACCTGTAAGCTTAGAAATTTCAAGTCGAGCCTCAGTCCCAATTTTTTTAATAAGCGCAGCCCCCTTGCCAATCACCATTCCTTTTTGAGACTCACGTTCAACAACCAAAACTGCTGTAATACTGATCTTTTCTCTTTCTTCCTTATAGCTTTCAATCACAACGGCTAAGGCATACGGAATTTCTTCAAAAGTGTGCTGGGTAGCTTTTTCACGGATAATCTCGGCAGCCAAATCACGATAAGAAGCCGTAGTTAAACTTTCGGTATCATACAATGCAGGACCATCCGGCAATTTCTCTTTCATTATTTTAATAAGCTGATCCATCCCCTCTTCTTTTAAAGCTGATACAGTCACAACAGGAATATTGGGGAATTCGGTTTTAATTTTTTTATCCAAATACGTTGGCAAATCCATTTTATTCACAATCATCACCCACTTTTTATCCTTTAATTTTTGATGCTGCTCATGGGCATACGCAATAAGCGGCTCTTGCGGATTTTGATCGGGAGAAAATACAACACCTATAAGATCGGCATCTTTGACAGCTTCATCCAACTCACTTAATAAAAACTGGTTTAATTTTTTGGCAGAATTGTGAAAACCCGGCGTATCAATAAAAATAATTTGTGAATCGTTGTCGTTATAAATACCTAATAAACGTTTACGCGTAGTTTGAGGTTTATCTGTAACGGCCGCTATTTTTTCTTTAAGGATGGAATTTAATAGAGTAGATTTGCCGGCATTAGGATAGCCCAAAAAAGCCACGTAACCACATGTAAACTTTTTTGCGGTCATTCTTTCCCGTTCATTTTTTCAAGCGCTGCCAAGGCTTCAAGAGCTGCCTGCTGCTCGGCTTGTTTTTTACTTTTTCCCTGACCGCGGCCATAAATTTCATTTTTAATATAAAGATTTACTTCAAAAGTTTTATCATGATCAGGTCCACTTTCACCTACCAAATGATAGCGTGGAATAGCCTTAAAACGATTTTGTGATTCTTCCTGAAGCTTGGTTTTATAATCGCGGGTAATATCTTTCTTTTTGGCTGTTTTTAAAATTTCCAAAAACTGCCCCTTAATCACTTTATGCGCTTTGGTAAAATTAGAATCGAGATAAATAGCACCCAATACGGCCTCATAAGCATCAGATAACAGTGAGTCTTTATTACGCCCCTGGCATTGGTCTTCACCGCGTCCCAAAAATAAATAATGGCCCAAATCAATTTTACGGGCTAATTCAGCTAAACTTGTTTCATTAACCACCGCTGCACGCAGTTTAGACAAGTCGCCTTCACTTTCCTCGGTAAATAACTTAACCAGTTCGTGACTTACAGCAAGTTCCAGCACCGCATCGCCCAAAAATTCATAGCGCTCGTTTTGCTCCAGCGGAGATAAGCGGTGCTCATTAGCAAACGATTTATGAGTAAGGGCCCGTTTAAGCAAACTTTTATCGGTAAATGAATAGCCGAGCTTGGACTCGAGAGTTTTCAGTTTTTTAATGTCGGTCTTGGATATTCTTTTCTTTTTTCCCGAAAAAAGGGAAATAAACCATTCCATAGAAATAAAGCAGCGGGATAAAGGCTTAAAAAGAGATTTTTTAAAATAAGATCCGTTCCTTAAACCAAAAGCCCGGTTTCCGGGCCTTTAACCTAAGGCACGTGTCCCTTCTTTTACAGGGCAGATCATTAATTATTATCTAATAATCTGCCCAGTATTAATCAGGCACCAAATTACTATCGTAATTTTTTTAAACTGATTAATAAAATGCACTTTTGTCAATTTCACCACGCATACCGGTTGCAGTAAAACGGGTCAGTTTTACCGGCACTGTTTTGCCAAATTCATGCCAGAGTGGGCCCATTAATTCAACCGAAATATAATTATCGGTTAATGCTTTGGCCGAAAACTTATGTTTTTCCAATATAGCCGGCCTTACCTCCCCTACAAAATTTTGGGTAAAAGCGGCTTTTTTAGCCTCCGACAACAAACGAATCACTTTAGCTCGCTTTTTACGGGTTTTAAGGTCGATTTGATCGGGGAAAGAAGCAGCCTTCGTCCCCTGACGCACAGAATACGGAAATGTATGCACATACGTAACCGGAGTTTCGTTGATAAGATTATAGGTATTTTGAAACGCTTCTTCAGTTTCACCAGGAAATCCAACAATAACATCAGTCCCAATACAAATATGAGGGATGCGCTCTTTGAGTTTATGGGTGAGATCACGAAAAACTTGTGCCGTATACCGACGCTTCATACTTTTTAAAACTCCATCATCCCCACTTTGCAGCGGCAGATGCACATGCGGACAAAAAACTTGAGAAGAAGCAAAAAAATCAATCATCTCATCGGTAAATTCTTCAGGATCAACCGAACTAAGACGCACACGCTTTACGGGTTTTTCCCGTTCAATACGATAGAGTAAATCCATCAAGGTTGTTTTAGTATCGAGATCTTTTCCATAAGTACCTAAATGGATACCGGTGAGCACTACTTCTTCAACCTTCTGCTCATTTAATTTGTGAAGGGACTCCATCACCGTATCGGGCAAGACAGAACGATTGAGTCCGCGAGAATAAGGAACAATACAAAAGCTGCAAAACTGGCTACAACCATCCTGAATTTTTAGAAAGGAACGCGAATGATTATCGAGCGTTAAACCGCCACCAAAAAAAAGAGAAGAGTCTTTTAAGCCTTCCGATTTTAAAATCACCGGCGCTTGAGGCTTTTCGTTTTGATTAAGTACCGTAAGAACATTTTCCTTGGTGAGATTCCCCACAATATAATGAAGCCCTTCTACATCTTTAAACTTGTCGGTACTCGCTTCGGCGGAACAGCCCGTAAGTAAAGTGATTGCGTTTGGATTGTTTCTTTTAGCTTTATGAATATGCTGGCGAGCTTCGATATCGGCTTCGCCGGTAATAGAACACGAATTAATCACATACACATCGGCTTCTTCGTTAAATCCCACTACTTCACACTGCTCATCACGAAACATTTTAGCCAAAAAAGCCCCATCATATTGATTAGCGCGGCATCCAAATGTGGTGAGAGCTATTTTCTTCATGAATGAATCGCTTTCTCAATAATACCGCCACCAATAACTTCATTCCCTCTATAAAATACAGCCGATTGGCCAGGCGTTACCGCCGGATACTTTTCACTAAATTTAATCAACACATCACTCCCATCAATTTTTTCAATCACAGCAGGAATCTCCTTTTTTTGATAACGCACTTTTACACCACATTCCTTATTATTGCCCAAAGCTTGAATCCAATTAACGCCCGAAGCCTTTAGCCCGGACGACAACAAATCTTCTTTCCCACCTAAAATCACCGTTTTCCTTTCGGCATCCAATCCCGTCACATAGGTGCGTTCGCCAAAGCCAATCCCCAAGCCACGGCGCTGGCCAATTGTGTAATGATGAATCCCGTTATGCTCTCCCAAGATATTGCCCTCACCATCCATAAAAAAACCCTTTTCGGGAGCTTTGGAGGGATAATTTTTATCAATAAACTCGGCATGCTTGTGATTAGGCACAAAACAAATATCCTGGCTCTCAACTTTATCGGCCGTTACCACACCCGCACGGCGCGCCACCTCACGCACTTCTTTTTTGGTTAGATGACCAATGGGAAAAAGAGTTTTTCTTAACTCTTCCTGCGTAAGCCCATAAAGTACATACGATTGATCTTTGTCGGGATCCACGCCCTTTACAAGATGGACCTGCCCATCGGCATCGCGTGTTAGTTGAGCATGATGCCCGGTAGCAAGATAATCCGCCCCCAGTTTTTGTGCTTCTTTATACAGCTCACCAAATTTTACATGCTTATTACACTGGATACACGGGTTTGGCGTATGGCCCAACGCATATTCATCCACAAAGTTCTGGATCACATGCTTTTCAAAAGTTGCTTTAAAGTTAAAGGCGTAAAACGGAACGCCAATAAGATTACACACATCACGTGCATCGGTAATATCCTCAACAGAGCAACAGGTTTTACCATTTTCTTTGGCACCACGGCCGTAGTCCCACACCTTGAGAGAGATACCGATTACGTCGTAACCTTGTTCTTTTAAAAGAACAGCAGCCACAGACGAGTCGACACCTCCGCTCATGGCAACAACGACTCTTTTTTTCTTTGATTCAACCATAACTACAGTAACCCACCCCTAAAAGAGTAACCCCTCCCGACCTCCCCTTAGCCTAAGGGGAGGGGCTTTCTTCGCTCTCCCCCTTAAGCTAAGGGGGAGTTGGAGGGGGTTACTCTTCCAATGTTTTTTTTAAAACCCCCAAAATAAAATCAATCTCATCAATCGTCGTCATCCGTCCAAACGAGAACCGAATAGTGGACGATGCTTCTTCTTCCGAAATACCCATATTCAAAAGCACCCGAGATGGTTCAAAGGTACCTGAATGGCAAGCAGAACCAAAGGATACCGCCACTCCTTCCAAATCCAAACGAGCCAACATGGTTTCGGCATGAAAACCTCTAAAAGCAATATTTACTGTTGAAGCCAACTGCGCTGTAGAAGACTCATGAATTTTCATTTCTCTTTTAAAAGTCTTAAGACCAGTCACAAAACGAGACCTTAACATTTCCATTCTTTGTAACTCCAAACCTAAATCTTGAAGCCCATATTTTAATCCCGCATTGAGCGACATGATGCCAATCAAATTTTCGGTACCGGCACGGTTACCTCGCTCGTGCAAACCACCTAAAATTTGCGGTTTAAAGGCTGTTACATCCTTAACCAGCAATCCCCCTACCCCTTTTAATCCATAACACTTGTGTGCAGAAAAACTTAAATAATCAACATCTAACTCATTAAATAATAATGGTATTTTACCAAGTGCACAAGTTGCATCCGTGTGCACTACAGATCCAGCTTCATGAGCTATGGCAGCAATATCTACAATAGGCAAAACCATACCTGTTTCATTATTGGCCAACATCACACTCACTAATGCAGGAGATTCCTGGAGAGCAAAATCAAGTAAGGTCACATCCAATTTACCTTCTTCATCAACAGGGATTGTAACCACCTGATAACCTAAGGCACCCAAAGCCTGGGCTTTTTTGTAAACTGAATCGTGCTCAATACCCGATAAAATAATCTTTCCGTCTGGATACATATCCACAAACGACTGTAAAACAGCATTATTAGCCTCGGTAGCTCCACTGGTATAAATAACCTGATCAGCTTCAGCACCCAAATAACCAGCGGTTATAGTCCGTTCTCTATCTAAAAACTCACGAGCAGCACGACCTTCGGCATGAATGCTGGATGGATTTTTATAACCCTCCCCTAAAAAAGAGCGAAGATATCCCTCAAAGCCCGGGGCTAAGGGGGTCGTTGCATTATAATCGGCATAAACACGCATGATGAAAGTGTATAGTATTAATGATAGGCCAGAAGCAAGAGGGAGAAATAAAAAAGGGCGTCGTTTGAGACGCCCTTTTTAAAAGCAATATTAACCAACACTTACATGGTAGAACCCGGGGCTGGAGCCTCGGTTGAAGGGTCGGTACCTACCTCAACCCCACCGTCTTGCTGCAGAATCACAAATTCTGTTCTACGGTTTTGGCTCATACCTTCCTTGGTGGTGTTATCAGCAATGGGCTGCGATTCACCATAACCTTTAGCCACTAAGCGTGACGGCTCAATACCTTTACTAATAAGATATTCCATGGCCGAGTGAGCACGAGCATCCGAAAGTTTTCTATTATACTCGTCGCTAGCACGCGCATCGGTATGTCCTTGTACTTCCACCAAACGAAGCTGGGGATTTTTCATCATAACATCAACCACATCATCTAACACAGGATAGGAGATGGGTTTGATGGTGGCTTTATCAGTATCGTAAAAGATTTTACCCCACAGCACAATTTTGCCACCACGAATACGAGGATCGGGCGGTGGAGGTGGAGCCGGCTGAGGACATTCTGGACACTTGGGTTGACCACCGGTGTATTTTACACCCAAATAAGCTCTAAAACGGGGAGCACCTACACCATCAATAAGACCGGCCGTACCACCCACGTCTAAACCAAAACCAGAATTGGGAATAAGAAAGCGAACCGCGCCGCCCGCTTCAAGAGGCGATTCGGATCCTTCGGCAAACATGTTTTTAAGATTTGTAGAACCGGTAACTTCGGCAATACCATGAACGCCTTTAGAAAACTTTACATTAGCAGCCAAACCGTAGGTTAAACGATCATCAATATTAACGGCGTGACGTGTTACGTCGTCACGCAACAAAGCCCCTACGTTTAACGCCATGCTGAAGCGTTCATGAAAAATAAAATCGGTAATTAAGGATGCGCCCCCTGTCACGTGTCCGTTACCCGAATAGCGGCTAAAATCGCCGGAGGGTAAGGTCACATAAGGCATAAACGAAAAACCTACACGACTATTATCGGTGTTCACAATTCGAAACTTAAAATAGGCTGTAATGTCACCAAGCCCAGCAGCATGATCAGAGTCGGCGGCGGCATCATCGGTAAAAAACCAGCTATAACCCACCACAGGAATATTTAAACCAACAGTAAACCAGTCGGTAAAACCATAAGCACCATAAACATCGGCCACAAACATGTGATCAATAACCGATTGACGGCCCGTAGCAGCGCCGGTAGCCACAAATTGCAGGGGGCGATTGGCATAATCAAAATACACACCCAACGCACCTTGTCTTTGTCCTAAATTTTGTGATCCATACACGGTCACATAATCACCACTATCTACCGCGGGAGTAAAATTTATGGCAGAAAAATTGGAAATGTACCGGGCTTCAACCGGTGAAGTAAAAATTAAAAGTGCCAAAAAAAGAAATATGTAACACTTAAAGTTTTTAAACGGGAGTAAGTTCATGAAATGACTCCTTAATTAATTGTTGGGCTGACCTTGCGGTAAAATATGAAGGAAATCCCGATAAGTGTCAACAATTAGTTGATAAGTTTGAAGTTTTTTACGTTAAAGTCACAAAAAAATTAGAGGTGATCTTTAAGCAGTTTGTAATCAATAGCATCTACCAAGGCCTGATAACTTGCTTGTAATATATTTTCGGATACCCCTACCGTATTCCATTTAGAGTTACCGTCGCCGCATTCAATAATAACTCGCACATATGAAGCAGTTCCTTCACCGGCTGGCAACACGCGTACACGGTAATCTAATAATTTCATCCCGTTAATCACCGGATAAAAACGTTCAAGAGCCTTGCGCAAAGCCTGATCTAAGGCATGCACCGGACCAACACCTTCACCGGTAGTTTTTTCGGAATGGCCATTCACTTCCAAATGAATATCAGCTCGCGAATAAACTTTTGCCTCGTCTTCCGAAATATTATCGGTAACTGTAAAAGAATGCAGATTAAAATGCGGCTTATAGGCGCCTAAAGTTTTTTTAACCAGCACTTCAAACGAAGCCTCGGCACCTTCATATTCGTAACCTTTATTTTCTAAATTTTTAAGCGCACCTAATAATTGTTTCACCTTAGGATCGTTAGCTTCCAGCTTCACACCCACTTCAGCCATTTTTTTAGAAATGGTAGAAGCGCCCGAATAATCCGACACTAAAATACGTTGGGCATTCCCCACCAGTTCTGGATTGATGTGTTCGTAGGTGCGTGAATCTTTTAAAATAGCATTCACATGCATACCACCCTTGTGAGCAAAAGCGGATTTTCCAACGAAGGGCTGATAAGGTGTGCCCACACGATTAGCCATTTCATCCACAAAGCGCGAGATGGTGGTTAAATTTTTTAAACCTTTAGCACCAACAGCATCATAACCCATTTTGAGCTCGAGATTGGCAATGACGGTCAGCAAATTTACATTCCCGCAACGTTCACCCACGCCGTTGATAGTGCCTTGCACCTGAATAGCCCCGGCTTTAACAGCGGCCAGCGAATTAGCCACAGCTAAGCCGCCATCGTTATGCACATGGATGCCTAAGGGATGACGTACTTTGGATTTTACTTTTTTGATGATGGAGCTTACTTCATCGGGCAAAGTGCCACCGTTGGTATCACATAAAACCAAAACATCCGCCCCACCCTTTTTAGCAGCAAGCAGAGTTTTAATGGCGTAGTGAGGATTTGCTTTATACCCATCAAAAAAATGTTCGGCATCGTAGAATACCTGGCGTTTATTTTTTTTGAGATAAGCAAGACTGGAACGGATAAGCTCTAAATTTTCGTCCAAAGAAATCCCCAAGGCTGTCTTTACATGAAAATCCCAAGTTTTTCCAAAAATGCAAATCACCTTCGCTTTAGAAGCCAGTAAATCATTTAAGATGCGATCTTCTTCGGCACTATTAGAGGCTTTGCGCGTTGATCCAAACGCCACAAGCTTAGCATGCTTTAATTTGAGTTCCGTCTGGGCACGATTAAAAAACTCGGTGTCACGCGGGCTAGCCCCGGGCCATCCGCCTTCAATAAAATCCACACCCAATTGATCTAATTTTTCGGCAATAGATAATTTATTCTCTACGCTAAAATTAATATCTTCGGCCTGAGTGCCGTCACGCAATAAGGTATCGTAAATTTGAATGTGTTTTTTCTTAGCCATACATTCTCATTCTTAAAACTCTTCTCTTCCCCACCCGCAAACAAAACCTAAAGGCCGGCTCTACTTCCCAAGTCCAAACGCATCATGCAATTTCTTCACAGCATCTTTACCCTGTGATTTCTTCACCACCACCGAAATACGAATTTCGGAAGTGGAAATCATTTCAATGTTAATACCAGCACCCGAAAGCACTTCAAAAACTTTAGCGGCAACCCCAGCATGCGAACGCATCCCCACACCAATAACAGAAACCTTTGCTACGTCTTGATCGGCTTCCACTTTTTTAAATCCCACTTCACCGATGATTTGATCAATCACTTTTTTAGCTTTGGGCAAATCGCCACCGGGCACAGTAAAGGTCAAATCGGTAAGACCTTCGGCCGATATATTTTGAACAATCATGTCTACGTTAATATTGGCTTTGGCAATAGGTCCAAACACGTGAGAGGCTACACCCGGTTTATCGGGCAGGCCGCGTAAGGCAAGCTTTGCTTCGCTTTCATCAATTGTAATTCCTGATACAACTACATCTTCCATGGATTCCTCCGTTGTGATTAAAGTTCCCTCATTGTTATTAAAAGACGATTTTACAACCAGAGGTACTTTATATTTGGCAGCAAATTCAACCGAACGCACTTGCAAAACCTTAGCCCCACTACTAGCCATCTCAAGCATTTCATCATAAGTAACTTTTGGTAATTTTTGGGCATTGGGACAAATACGAGGATCGGTGGTATAAACCCCATCCACATCGGTATAAATTTCACACAAATCGGCCTTTAAGGCAGCCGCTAAGGCTACAGCCGTTGTATCCGACCCTCCACGTCCTAAAGTAGTAATATTGCCACCTTCATCCATACCCTGAAAACCAGCCACTACTACTATCTTACCTTCTTTAAGTGCGCTAAAAATAATATCGGCATCAATACGTTGGATACGGGCTTTGGAATAAGCCGAATCGGTAATAATTTTTACTTGGGTTCCCAAAAAGGATCGCGCCGGTTGGCCCATTTCCTGTAGCGCTAAGGCCAGTAATGCAATGGTTACCTGCTCACCAGTAGACACCAACTGATCTAACTCACGTTCATCGGGTTCAGTGGTAATAGACTTAGCCAAAGCTAAAAGACGATTGGTTTCCCCGGCCATGGCCGAGACAACCACCACAACATCGTGCCCTGCCTTTTTAGCTTCGATAGCTCTTTTAGCAACATTTTTAATCCGGTCAGCATCCTGCACCGAGGTACCGCCATACTTTTGTACAATTAAAGCCATAGGACACGTGGGTTTATAAGGAATTACAGGGAATGTCAATGTGAAGAAGAAAGGGATCCGGGGTTCGGGACACGGGATCCGTAAAGATAAAAAGAGCTCTTTTTTACGATTCCCGGTTCCCGTGCCCCGTGCTCCGAGAAAAGCGTTCGTAAAAAATCACAGAAGCCGCCTGCGCTACGTTAAGCGAATCAAAACCCTGGGCCATGGGGATTTTAAAAAGCTCATCACAGTTTTCGGCGGTGAGGCGACGCATCCCCTCGCCTTCACTGCCCAGAACCAAGGCCGTTTTTTGGGGGAATTCGATCTGAGAAAGAGTTTTTTTACCTTTAATATCGGCCCCATAACACCAATATCCGGCGTCTTTTAAATCTTTCATGAAGTTAATGAGGTTGGTGATGCGGCAAACGGCCAAATGTTCCAAGGCTCCGGCAGAGGCTTTAACAGCCGCGGGTGTTACTTCTACAGCACGGTCTTTGGGGCACACCAGCGCATCTACACCAAAGCACAAAGCACTGCGGGATATAGCGCCTAAATTTTGAGGATCTTGGAGTGAATCACATAACACTAGCGTAGACGGTTTATCACCACGCTCAATGATATCGCCTTCATCGGCATAAGGATAAGTTCCTACAGAAAATACAATTCCTTGATGCAAAGCGCCCTGCGTTAACGAATCGAGCTTGGTTTTATTGACACTATGAAACGCTTTAAACGATGGCGAAAGAAAAGGAATAAGTTCGGATTGCAGTGATTTAAAAAGTGTATCTTGAAGGTAGATTTCAAAAACAGGACGGCGAGAAGCCTTGAGACATTCGAGGGCCGGATTTTTACCGTAGAGTATCTGATTTTTACCGGTTTTCATGATTAAAGCCTGTTAACCTAAAACAAGTTTAATGAAAACCAATTTATTCCCCATAACTTTGTCGATGCGCATTGCCAAACCATACCTGCTGGCGTATCCGGTTTGCAAGCCAAATTAGGTCTTCGGCTTTATCCTGCTTGTAGCCAAATTCTTCGGCTATTTGAAGACGTTTTTTGTGCGTCATAAACGGATTTATAATAGAGGCCACATAAAGCGCATCACGCGTATTCACCTCACCTGCCCCCTCGGATAAAGGGGTATCTTGTTTTAAATCGGTGGCCGTCATTTTAAGAATGGCCTGCAGCATCTCAACAGTGGCCATAGGAGCTAAGTGTTTCATGGTGGCTAGTACCGCCGCCACATTAGGAGTGGAAAAACTGGTACCATCCACTTTTTCAAAAAGGGCTCCGGTAAAAACATCAATGCCTTCTCCCACACTCACCACATCCACACGGGCCGATGGATTGCCTGTGGACGAAAAACGACTCACGCGACGCGGTTCTTCATCAGGCAACTTTCCTGAAATAAAAGAATATGTTGCCCCTTCTTTTTTGTGCAACCCACTGTTAGAACCCACCACAATAAAATGGGGGCTTATTTTAGCCAAATCATTTAATTGCACTGCATTACTCTCCATGATTTCTACACTGCCTTCATTGCCCGCCGCAATAACTACCGGTATTCTGTGTAAACTTAAAGCCGCAAGTTTGGCTTTTATAGAATGCACTATCGACGAATTGAGCAAATCTTGAGTATTAAGACTGGTGGGAATAAAGTATGAAGCCAGCGAAATACTCACCACATCCGTTTTTTTACCCCTTCTCACATCTGCCAACACCTGTCCCAAAATAGCATCCACTCCTTCAAAAATATGTCCTTTTTCCGACACCACATAAGAACGCACCGTTCCATGATAATCACCGTTAATACTAGTACCCCCCAAAACTACTTGGGCAGTAAACGTAGAATGAGAAGCTGTAGCCGCCTGTTGGGCATGGCGTGATAATTGGATATGAGGAGCCATTGCTTTGATTGCCGTATCGGGCTTGCCCATTTCCACCGTGGCCACCACATTACGGTTGGCATTAGCCTGTGGCGTATGAATCCCAAAAAAACGCGCGGGATTATGGTGTTTTAAAAATTCATCCCCGTAAAAAAGCAGATTACCCACTTGATCGCCCAAAAAACGGATATCCGAGGCAAGTGTTTTTTCCCCATCGTGGAATTGCCATAAGGTATTAATAGCATTCTCATCACCCAAAATGGCCTGCACCAAACTAAACAAATAACCCAACACCGAATCACCCGGGATTGTCTCTTTTATTTTCCGTAACATTTCCGGGGTTTCACTTTCTATGGCATACCCATTGGCTCCTAAATAAAGAGCGTCTGCTATATCTTGCAACACAAGGTCCATATTGTTTTTCAAGGCTTCCAGCAAGGCCTCCAGTTCATCACTCTCCAAATTATAAATATCGCGCTCATAAGGCCCTTGCGGCATTTTTAAAGCGGCCAAACTCGCCAAACGCTCCAGAAAAACCAGCACATCATCGAGAGGGTAAAGTTTTTCATTGTACTTGGTACTGTCTAAAGGATCTGCATAATCAGGAGTTAGAACAAAAGTATCCAGGTTTTTTTTGTATGCGCTCATTACCCTGGCATGAAAAGGATTTTTCCAATCGATGAGATCATATGGGATGCTATGTACCTCACCCCACTGGCCACGAGAGGCCATAAAAAGCTGATAAGCGGGAAGGCAGTCTTGCTTTTTCCAGCCTTCAATAGCTATCGATGTGGGGACCTCCGTTTTTAAAAAAAAGGGACCATGTTTTTGCCAAAGGTGTTCGTACATGGCCAGCAAGCCCTCTTGGGGATTAAAACTACTGGAATCGAAAAAATAGAGCCAGTAATCAAAGGGCTCTTTTACCGTAAGCGGGGTTATCCCTTTTTCTGCAGCTCCCGCCGTGAATATTGCGTCTGCATAGTTGGATTGCCCCAAATAGAATAACATCATTTGATACGTGGGAGGCACCGTTATCTTATCCGGAACAGGAACTTCTTTTATAAATGCCTCAAATTTTTTGGCGATCTCGTCCAACTCCACATGACGTCCAGCGGAATAAAGATTTGGTTTTTCAGCCTCCAAGGCCTTATCCAGCGCCTCAAAAACAAAAGTCCATAACTCTTGTTCATGTCGCAGTTCCGGATAGTGGCTCAAATACATTGAAATCACCGAAAGCACATCCTCATACCCCATTTCTAAATCACCATAACCCGCCTTATATTCATCCAGAGTTTTTTGGATAAAAGTGAGGGTGTTCATCAAACTTTCAAAAGAATCAGCGGATTCACATTCAAAATACAAACATTTTAAAGAGATAGTTAATTCTGTGCCAAACAAAGCTTGAAAGCCTGACTCCATCTCCTCGTGCCAGGTTAATGGGCCACCATAAATAATCATCATCCCTTCCAATTTGCGGCACAGAGCATAAAATAAAACCGTTTTATAAACATCGCTTCCTTTTTGATCCTGATATTTTTTGTAATCCTGTTCCAGATCAAAACAAAGGGCCTTAAAATAATCGGCATCAAACGGGCATTTGAGTTTATCATCAATGAGTTTGAGAGTTTTTGCTGCCAGCTTAAGATCGCTTAGAGACCGCGCCATGGTTAACACGGCACAAGCCTTGGGGTGCAGCGATGCCACCAAAAGTTTAATGGCATTATCCCAAAAACCTTCTGGATGATAAGGCACAAAACCAAGAGCATATTCAAGAGTATCAATAGCCCTTTTTTCATCATTCATAAACAGCCATTCCAGAGCTTTTGAGGCTACTTTGGGATACTTCAACACCACTTTGGCCAGGGCCTTGGGAGGCAATAACTCGTATTTCAAATTTTTATCATCCCTTCCGGTAAGTCTATCCAGTGCATCCGGCCTGCTCCGCAGAACAACTGCCGCCGCAATATGTACAAACCCATCTTCGTCATCACGCGCATAGCGTTCCAAGGCACGGCGTATATCCTCGCGTTGGACATTATCCCAATCCAGAGTGAGCACATCGATTAGCATTAACTCACTCTTTTCTGCCCGTAATAACCCCAGTTTCTCGCGTGTGGAATCTCGTTTTATAAAATGAGATAAAAGGTCAAAATTGAGAATATCCTCTTTAGGAGCGGATGGTGTGATTTTGGGCAAGTCTATAGTCAACGGATGACGGGTGAGGGTAAAATTATTGTCAATAGCTTTTAGACCTGTTGCAAAATAATCAAAATCGAGGAGTGCAATATGTCCTTTTAATTGCTCTGGGGTTATAAGCTCCAAACGGGACGCCATCTCATAAAATTGCTGCGGGTGCCAGGTGTACCAGGCATTTCCCAAACCTTCGTTTTGAGTCTCAACTGTTACTTCACCCTTCTTTTTTTCCCGAGCCTCTTTTGGAATAAAATAATCTATTTGAGATAAAACCGAAGGCAAAACCTGGCGCAATTCATCTGCTGCCTTCCCTTGGCCCATAGCCATGTGCAACAAAGCCGCCAAGGCAATACGGGGGGTACTTGTTTTTTGCAAAGCCGCCAAAATAGCACTGGCCTGATCCATGGCCTCCATCCCACCTGTTCTAAAAGCAATACAGGGCTCGGTAAACAAGGCCTGATACAAATTCCAATCATCCATAAACAGGCATAAATCATTTTTTATTTGTTCTTCATTAAAATTGCCCACTAATCCACTCAGCCATGGGGTATTTCTTAACTCCGTCGCCCAATTCATGCGGGCATACCCTCCATAATACGGCAATAAAAACGTCAACCTCCCAGGGAGATCCTTATCATCCATTTTTTTAAAAAAACCTTTAAAATCACCCTCGGAAAACCTAAGAGGAAATTTACTGAGTGCCACCAGCCTTTCGGCACCGGTGGCTTTATTGATAAGCCAGGCCACGGTATCGGTTTTTTGAATATAATACGTAACCCTACCCGAGATATCTTCATATTTTTCCAGAGTGTAACCATGTTTCAGCAACAATTGCCTCAACGCCCATGTAACAGTACCTTCTGCATTTGTAATGGTAATGGTATCGGCCTCCAAACCCACTTCAACAGAAGTGTCATCCGTTAAATACCCCATAAGAATTTTTGCTATCTCATTTTCTGTATAACTATAGTCTCGGACATAATTAATACCATCGATGAATCTGTCTATTTTTTCCAAATCTCCAGAAGAAATAGTGATATTTTCAAATTCGGAAAAAAGAATAGGTGCAGAAGAAGATGCTGCTGTGTTTACATCAAAAACGGCGGGCCAATCTGAGTTTTTTTCAATGTCGGCAAGAAATAAAGTAGGCAACAAGGACATGCTATTGGTGGGGTCAATCATTTCCCAAAATAAGGGATCACCCATGGGTTTAATGTTCCATTTTGTAAAAAATTGAGGATCATTCTCATTTTTTATGGAACAAGTAAGTTCTACAACACCCAAATCAATATAAACATGATAGATGGTTCCCGTCTCGTTTCCCAGTACGTCTTTTTGCTCCTCTTTTTGGCACCGATACAAAGGGCGTCCAGCAACTTGGGTATTTCTTAAAAAATCTGAGGGTTGATCCACTGCAGACAAAACAGTAAATTCGTTTTTCACCCGCTCCACAAATTGAAAATACAGCTTTAAATTTTCGGTGGGGTCATCTGTAAGAGTGGCATTTTTCGGTATCGGAAATCCCTCTAGCCCGCACAAGTCCTGAAAATAATCCTGGGCCAGATGATCCCGCACATAATCGGCCAAAAGGCTGTAAGTATCGTCAAAACCCGGAATGGCCATGGTATGCAAACTACCGAACTGAAGGGCATGCTTAAAAATTGGATTATTATTTAGTATGGCTGCTAGTTCGGTTTTATCGAAAACAATACCACCTAAATCTTCATTATCGGTAAGCAAGGGGTTATCCCGATCCACAGAATTGGATTTAGTCGTATCATAAGTCTGTAGGACTTGACGCTCCTCCTCTGTGAGCTGGGGGTTCTCTTTAAAAAAACCATTTAAGATGATGAAATCGAGCTTCACCCTCTAGTTATCGGTAAAAAATGATCTAAAGTTACGATGAAATAACGAAATTGGGACGAAAGTGGAAACAAGTTGTTATCAGAAGGATCAAGATAGATTTAACCTGGGTAAGACAGATTAAGCTAATGAATCGGATTGCTCGTCTACATCGCTTTCATCTTCTTCAAACTGTTCTGCCGAAGCAAAATACGAAACCACGTCTTTTAATCCAAAGACGGCAAAAAGCAAATGAAGATATTTGGAATCGTTGGCAGGGTTGGTGTGATCGAGTAATTCCTGAGGAAAAATAACGTTATCGGTAAACAAACCGGCCGCTCCACTCATGAACGGCTTTTTAAGATTGCCCCTTAATTTTTTATACTCGCTAAAAGCCTTAGCCACCGCTTCGGGGTTAACCTGAGGCTGGGTGGCAACAACCGGACCTTTGGCAGAAGCTGTTGTTGATACTGTAGTTGAAGTAACTACATTGGGAGTAATGCTCTGTGGAGGCTTAATGGTCATAATGTGCGCTTATAGATTAATTTAGCCTAAACTCCAATAAAATTATACCAAGGGAGCGTCAGCTGCGGGTTCATTAAACAAGCCATCAAAATCAATATCGTTGGTGTGCCCTAATTGCTGAAACAACGTTTTTGAAATTTTGCCCGCACTAAATTGAATGGCAGCCAGTAAACGATAATATTTGGGATCATTATCGGGATTATGAATATCCATATCGGCAAAATCGGCACCATCATCAGAAATTTTAAACTCGCTAGTTGCTACTTCGCTAGGAGAGTAACCGTGTAATTTAGAAACATAACCACCAATATGAGGGCTGCCTAAAGCAATTTTGAGGAGATAATTAAATCCTTGTAAGGAATCATCGGAAGTAACACCCGCTTCGGTTACAGCACGTAACTGTTCGGTAGCACTTTCAATTTCGGCCGCCCCTTTGGCATTACCGGCTTCGGCCTGGCCATAATAAAGGCTTTCACCTAATGTTAAACCCGCCTGGGCACTTTCACCTGATGTTTTATTTTCTATTGCCATAATCAATCCCTCCTTACTTAGGCTTATTAAAGCAAACCCCCTGCCAAAACTGCGATTTTTCGCAACTTTTATAAGTAATTGATATTATTATATATTTATTGTAACCGGATTAGAAAATGACTGGAAAGGGCATTATGAATGGGGTCTTGAGTCCGATGGGAGTCCGATTTTGAGACTATAGGCCCCACGGCATGAGACTGGGGCAAAGGGATTAACCGGCCTGCTTAGAACCACTATTTTGCCCGTTGGGCACCAGGTTTTCGGCCGTTGGAAGCGAAACTTTGCTTTTACTAAGGTAGGTATAACTATTCATCATGGCTTCATAAAAATCAACAAGAGCAACACCGTCTTTGGGTTTAATAGCACCTGCACGTACCTTTTCATCTACTTCCTTTTTTACATCCTTCATCATTTCTTTGGGATAATACTGCAAGCGCTCCAACACATCGGCAACTGTATCGCCAGGTATTACCTCTTCCAAATAAAAATCTTCAGGATCCTCATCATCACAAAATACATGCACCTCGTGAACACGACCAAAAAGATTATGCATGTCACCCATGATATCCTGATAAGCACCTAACAAAAACATGCCTATATAATAAGGCTCGTTATCTTTAAGGCTATGTAAAGCCAAATTGGGTTTAGGAGTTCCTGGATCTACGAATTGATCAATCTTGCCGTCACTATCACAGGTGATATCAGCAATAGTGGCTTCTAAATTGGGGGCCTCATCCAAACGATGCAGTGGAACAATTGGGAAAAGTTGATCAAAAGCCCAATGATCGGGAGCTGTTTGAAATAATGAAAAATTTGCAAGGTACTGATCGGACAGCAGGCTTTCCAGATTCACCAAATCTTTGGGAATACGTTTTTTTCCGGCATTCATCACCACAATCTGGCGTAAAAGCTTCCAATACAAGGCTTCTACTTTTGCTCTATCTTCCAAACTTAAAAAACCTAGCTTAAATAACGACAACGCTTCTTCTTTTTTGGCAGCGGCATCATGGAAAGCTTCCTGCATGTTTTTAGCAGTCACCTGCCCCACAATTTCCTTCATTTGGCGCACAATATCGGAATCTTCACTTTCATGAAAAATATCATCATCGTGATCGCCTAAATGAATATTGCCAAAAATGGGCATAATAATACACGAGTGATGCGCCACAACAGCACGCCCCGATTCCGATACAATATTGGGCTGAGTCACATCTTCGTCTTTGCAAACTTCTTGTAGGTTATGAATAATGTCGGCCACGTATTCATCAATTGTATAGTTCATGGATGAAACCGAATTCGTATTACTGCCCTCGTAATCCACACCCAAACCGCCACCCACATCAAAATATTCAACCGGAAATCCCATCTTCACAAGCTTGGCGTAAAAACGCGCCCCTTCACGCACAGCCTCTTTTACCGTACGAATTTCGGTAAGCTGACTCCCCACATGAAAGTGGAATAATTTAAGACAATGCTCCATTTGTTTATGTTTTAAAAATTGGAGTGCTTCAATCATTTCAGGGGCGGTTAAACCAAATTTTGCAAAATCACCGCTGGACGACACCCATTTACCGGCACCTTTGGTACTGAGTTTAGCGCGAATACCAATCATAGGTTCTACTTGCATAGCTTCGGCAATTTCTAGCAACATCGGAAGCTCGGACAACTTTTCGATAACTACAATAACCTTGCGCCCAACCTTGCGCCCCAACATGGCAAGCCTCATGAATTCTTCGTCTTTATATCCATTACAAATTGTCAATGAGTTGGGATTATTGTTACAAGCTAAAACGGTAATAAGCTCACCTTTAGAACCCGCTTCAAGTCCATAATTATACTTATTGCCGGCATCCACAATTTCTTCCACCACTTCGCGCATCTGATTTACTTTAATAGGATACACACCAAAATATTTACCGGAGTAGTTTGCTTCTTGAAGAGCTTTTGAAAATGATTGATTTAAAAACTCAACACGCGAACGCAAAATATCTTGAAAGCGGACAATGCAGGGCAAATTTAAATTTTTATCGTGGATTTCATCGATCACATCCATAATGTCGATGACAGGACCTGTTTTTCCGTAAGGATGAATGCAGAGATGACCTTTGTCGTTAGCTCCAAAATAACCGGCACCCCAGCCATCAATATTGTAGTACTCACTAGCTTTAGCAATGCTCCAGTCTTTAACGAGCTTTAAGTCTTTGGTCATTCCTCTGGCGTGTAACACCGTAAGGCACGGTTTGTCGATAGTTTTTTAATTAAAAATGACCTCGGGCAGAGTCGAACTGCCGACCTAGGGCTTAGGAGTCCCCCGCTCTATCCGTCTGAGCTACGAGGCCATAAAACGTTTTACTTTTCCTAGAAAGACAAACGAAAGGCAAGATGAAAGTGCAACCTAGGGGGTAGCCGCATTGGCAATAGGCTCGCTTAATGGGCTCCTACCTACCTCTCGCGGATCCTGTGAGTGATCTATTAAATCGCGCTCCTTTACCTTACTTTTGTTTCTAGCCTGTTTAGTTTTAGAAAGACTACCTGTATATGAGATACCCGCAAAAATACGATAAGAAGGAGCTCCAACTGTTTGTACTAATGGCACACCGGCACCCGCATGGGCTGTAATTCCCGATTTTTTAAAAGTGTAACGAACACCCGCACTTAATTCTAGGGTTGTGTTTCTTTGGCTTGTAAAAGGAGAAGACAACGCCGTTGTGGAATTAAGTTCACTTATCACTTCAAAATCGTTTGTAAAACGGTACGATAATCCCGCATTCATCAGCCATTGATCATCACGTACAAAATCCACAAAATTTACCTTTTCATTAAATGAAAAACCAAAGTTAAAGGCGGTATATAGTTTTTCGGTAATATCTATATCGGTGCTTACTAAAAGCCCACCATGCACACTGGTATCGGCTATGAAGTGATTTTCATTACCAATAGGAACCGTAATGGTAGGAATTAAACTAACTCCCACGCGATATTGATCACGCGGCAATAAACGCAAATGGCCGTTTATGGTTAAATCGCCTACTTCGGTTTGATTACTCTGCGCAGTGGGGCTCGCTGGTTGAGTAAATTGATTAAGAAGAACAAGCGGCATACCAATATCAATTTGTAACCAATCTAGCGGCGCATAACCTACCCCCAAACGCTGCACCAAAAGATGATCAACTACACCCTGATAATGACTACCAGAGCTATTGAGCTGTAAGGGTTTGGAAGAATAATCGAAGGATGAATTAAAGGTGATTTCGTTTTGATATAAGGGTTGAGAACCCATGGTAGAGAAAAAACCATCATGTCCCAAAGTGGCCGAATTCTTGGTGAGCGAAAAGCGGTTAGTTGTCGCTAAAACCGGAGAGGCAACAAACACCAATAGAACGAGGGCTAAAACCCGCCAATACCACATCCATTTCTCCCCCCACCCCGTTCAACAATTAATATTGTAGAGGAATTACTGAGGGATACACAGCAAAAAAATGGAACAATTAAAAATATTGGAAATATTAATATAACTATTTGAATTTAATAGTTAATTATTGAAAAAATATTCCAGTCATTAAGCTTTTTTCGGCCTTCCAAAAATCCGAGTTCTACCACAAAAGCTACTGATACCACTTGGGCTTTAAGCTTTTGAACCATGTTGGCAACAGCACCGGCGGTGCCACCAGTGGCTAAGAGGTCATCTATTATTACCACGCGATCGCCCGGCTGCACGGCATCGGCATGTATTTCGAGTTTGTCTTTGCCGTATTCTAAAACATACTCTTCAGAGATTTTTGTCCAGGGAAGTTTGCCTGCTTTACGTACCGGAACAAAACCCACATTCAGATTAAGAGCAACGGGAGCACCAAATATAAACCCTCGCGCATCTATACCCAATACCTTGGTAATCTTTTCGCCAGAAAATTTATCGGTAAAAATTTGAGTAACTTTTTTAAAGGCCTCCGGATTCATGAGTAGCGGCGTGACATCTTTAAACATAATACCCGGTTTAGGAAAGTCGGGTACATCGCGGATTATTTTTTTTAGTTCTTCCATAAAACTACAGTGGATGGTGGATAGTATATAGTGAATGGAAAGAGTTTTCTCTTTTTTACCATTCACCATCCACTATTCACTATTCACTTCTTCATCATTTCTTAGGCAAATACAACAAAGGGTTCGTTGATTGTGTTTTGTAACGTATTTCAAAATGCAAATGAGGTGTTTTAGCACGGCCTGTATGCCCTACATTACCAATTAAATCTCCCTGCTTTACTTTTTGATCTTTCTTAACTTTAATAACACTCAAGTGAGCATAGGCTGTAAAATAATTTCCGGAGTGTTTTACTATAATGAGGTTACCATAACCAGACAATTTACCCTGAAATAAAACCGAGCCATCACGTGACGCTTTTACAGGAGTTCCAGTAGGCGCCGGAATATCAACTCCGTCGTGATTACGCCCACGCCGTGGGCCAAACCCTGAACTCACGTTAAAATCAATAGGCCACATGAACTTGGGCTTTTCTTCTTCTGCTGCAACACCGCCGGCCTCTTCAATATTTTTAGCCAATTGTTTTTTGGTAGGAATATAAATGCGTTGCCCCTCATACAAAACTTCATCTTCGGCCATATTATTTTTTTCGGCCAAAACTGCCGGCGTCATGTTGTATTTTTGGGCAATCGTTTGCATGGTTTCGTCTTTTTCTACAACATACACCATTCCTTTTTTACGATCGCCTGCTGTTTTACGCACATGCGCCGGTTTTTCCTTGGCCGCTGTATTAGGATTAGCACCCCAAATATCGGCAAATTCGGCACAGGCATTTAGAAGAAAAAGGCTTAACACTAAAAAGGTCGTAATGATTTTTTTCATTCCACCCTCGATTTCTTTTGAAACTGGTCACCCGCTCTTTTAACACGATGCCACCCATGACGCCCTACCAGTTTTACAAAACGACAATCACCTAAATTATAAGTTTTAAAGCGATCACCGTCGCGCACAATTTTTACTAAGATTTGATTTTCTTCGCTTCCCACGGGTAAAATCATTCTTCCACCATCGGTCAATTGATTAAGAAGTGGCTTGGGAATTTCAGGAGAACCGGCTGCAATAATAATGGCATCATAAGGTGCTTTTTCAATCCAACCTTTAGAACCATCACCAATACGCAGCACAATATTTTTAAGATTAAGATTAATGAGATGCCGACGGGCTTTTAAGGCCAAATTTTTAATACGTTCTATGGTGCATACCTGACGGGTTAAAAGTGCCAACACAGCTGTTTGATAGCCACAGCCTGTACCAATTTCCAACACTCTTTCTTGCCCGGTTAAATGCAGCTCCTGAGTCATTTTAGCCACAATATAGGGTTGTGAGATAGTTTGTCCCTCACCAATAGCAAGAGGCGCATCGCTATAAGCTTGTTCGGCCAACGCCTCATCCACAAACAGATGACGAGGCAATAAACTCATGACTTTTAAAACATGGCTATCGGTAATATCACGGGATTTAAGTTGCATATCCACCATGCGTGTACGCGCTTTTACAAAATGATCGGAATAATCGTTGTTAATTATAATTCCCATGAGTTTAGTTCATCCATTAAATCGTAATACGTCATATCTACCGACAGCGGCGTTACCGAAATTTTACCATCGTCAAACGCTTCACAATCGGACTGTTTAATTTTTTCAAACTTAAACGGGTTACCACCAATCCAATAATATGGTTTCCCGCGCGGATCCACGTTTTTTACAATCACATCACCATAACTATGTTTTCCAAGGCGTGTAATCTTATACCCTTTTATTTTGGACGCAGCAAGGTTGGGAACATTCACATTTAAAACAGTTCCTTTGGGGAGCCCCTTTTTAAGAACCTGCTGAGTTAATTTTTTAGCAAATGTTGCCGCCGGGCCAAAATTAAAATTTTCAATCCCAACAAGTGAAACGGCAATAGCCGGAACTCCCATAATAGCACCTTCAACAGCTGCCGCTACGGTGCCGGAATAATGAACATCTTCTCCCAAATTAGCCCCTCGGTTAATACCACTCACTACTACATCCGGTTTTTTCTTTAAAATTTTATGTACACCCAACATCACAGCATCGGTTGGAGTTCCTGTAACTGCATATTCATCTTTACCATGTTGCTCAATACGTAAAGGGCGATGAAGTGTAAGTGAATGGGAGGTAGCCGATTGCTCTTTACTGGGCGCAACAACAACAACACGAGCTTTTTTAATTTTTTTAAGCTCACTGGCCAGCTTTTTAAGCCCAGGAGAATCGATACCGTCATCGTTGGAAACTAAAATTAACAAAATATTCCTCCACCAAAAAATTATAATAACCGTAAAAAAGCAAAAACTTGGTATTTTAAATTTTATTAAAACGTACCGACCGCCTTAAAAGTCCTCTCTTTACAAGCAACCAAGCCCTGAGTCTGAACTTGAGAGGACGTCATCTACAATAGATGGAGCTTACGTTTTAATAAAATTTAAAATACCAAGTTTTTGTTTTTTTACAACCTTATATCCACAACAATAGGATCATGATCCGATAAAAATTCACCCCCCGCTTTAAGTCCTCCAATCACCATGGGAGGCTCGGCCCCTTCCACTCCCACAGGAGCAATTTTCAAACCCTTTGCCGCAAACCAATCAAGCTTAAGAGACACCTTACCTCCATTACGACGTAATGTCTCCTCCATAATACGCCGGCACCATCCTGGCACCACTTCCTGAATGAGCTTGTTTTTATCGATATGATCTACAGTATAATGAAGCGTCCCTACTCCCAAGGCATTAAAATTTTTATAGTCGTAACCCAATCCAGTAAACACATCAAAGAGGGGCTTTTCGTAAAAGCGATCAGGATAAGGATAGTGATCTTCAATAATATAACGAACACCCCGAAACACTTTATCCCAAAAACCGCAAAAGGCATAAAATGCATGGCTCGAATCGTAAGTACTGGTATTTAGATCTCCCCCTACCAAAACAGGATAGGGATTATTTTCCAAAGTTTTAAGAATAAGTTCCATCTGTCCGGCGCGCTGTTTTTGAGATGAATGAGCATCCAAATGAGCTACGGCAACGGTAACAGTTTGCTGAGGAAACTCAATATCGGCTACCAAACCCTTTTGACAGCCCAAACGTTTTTCTTTTCCCCGCATTTTATCTTTACAGTTAAAAAGAGGCACAATGCGCATATTGGAAATGGGATAACGAGACAACAGAGCATTGCCATGCAAACCCAATTCGTTATCTCCTTCTGCATCTTCAATTGAATTGCCTTTGCACAAATTGAGATACGAAGTTGCAAAAAAATAGTTCATCCCCAACGCTTGAGCCATGTCGCGGGCTACATTACGATTATGCGTACGAGCCATACCAATATCGGTTTCCGTTAAAAACAACACATCCGAGTTTTTTAAAATGGGATGATTTTTAAGAACGTCTATCTGCTCATCCATCATAATACCACGTTCCAGGTTCCAGGCGGTCATCCTGTAAAAATTTTTTGGGGCATTTACAGGTGCATAAAAACCATATTCTATACCATTGGTCATGGCTTTAATTTCGGTTTCATGCGCCACATATTCGGGCGAAGCTAATATGGAAGAGGTAGAATGATGCAAGGCCAATTGGGGAAAAATTGGATTAAGATGATGCCTTAATAAAGATTCGTGAGCCACTGTTATCTGGATTGTTTAAGCGCTTCTTCTTTGTATGTTTCGTAGCGGTTTTTATAACTATCAATTTCATCCTGAGTCATGGGCGCTTTTTTAGTTTGAAAATCTTTAATACTCACACTCATCTCATCGGCCAACATGGTTTGACGATCTTTGGTTTCAAAAAAAGCGTTTAAAGTATTTTGACTTGGATCAAACCAATAAATCCATACACCTTTTTCGTTAGCTACCGCACCACGTAAATCACTCAATTGAATATTCCAAGCCTGACCATTTCCCAATGGAATAAACTGATAACCCTGGTTATCTTTAATGATGTGAACTTTTGTGTCTTTAGCAAATGGAGCATTCCCCTGTTTATAGGTAGCACTGTATTCTAATGAAGTTGCCGAAGCTTCGGTAGCCTTGGCCATTGCTTGAGAGGATGAAAAAACCATCCCACTCACAAGTAAAACGATGAGTGATATTGTTTTCATGCTTTTTTGGTATACTAAAAGACAGCTTGAAGCAACCCCAAAAAATATCAAAATAAAATTATAGACTTAAGCCAGCATACTGAGGATGTTGTCTTCCAATTCACCAGCGCGTTTATAAACTAAAAGACTTGCTCTTATGGAAGTATCGGCAATGGTTTGATTAAGAGATTCTTCGGCGTAATCAATATTAGTACTGCTAGAAAGATAATCGGTAGAATCCGATTTTTCGGCATCAGAAAGTTCTACTTTATCAACATACGAAGTAACTCCCCCCTGAGCTTGGGTTTCTTGTATAAGACGATTTTTTTCGGAAT
The DNA here is from genome assembly GCA_019695305.1 of bacterium. NCBI lineage: Bacteria > bacterium. Next base: position 24,527 of record JAIBAG010000007.1, on the reverse strand, counting down.
TGGGGACATTGCGGCGAGCCACATTATCGGCCGAAACGGCTAAACGCTTTGCCCCCGTATTAAGAGCCGAGATTGTAATGGATCCTATAGTTAGTGACACCAAGTTATTATAGTCAAAAAATTGACCAATATCTAGTCTCTTTTAAGCCTCACACTTAGAGGGTTTAAGACCCAGTAAAATCATCACTTTTTTAAGATCTTCCCACACAAATTTCTTCATGTCGGGATTACGCAAGAGAAAGGCTGGATGATAGGTGGGCATAAACTGAATACCCATAAAATCACGAAAATCCCCCCGCAATTTAGTGATAGGAATCTCGGTTTGGAGCAAGGTTTGAGCTGCAAATTTCCCTAAACAAACTATAACCTTAGGCTTAATAATTTCAATTTGTTGTTTAAGAAAAGGGCTGCACTGCACTATTTCATCGGGTTCGGGGTTACGATTACCGGGGGGACGGCATTTGACGATATTGGCGATATACACATCTTCTCTTTTAATACCCATCGCCTCAATCATCTTGGTTAAAAGCTGCCCTGCTTTCCCCACAAACGGAAGCCCCTGTTCATCCTCATCCGCCCCGGGCCCCTCGCCTACAAACATCAATTCAGCCTCCGGATTACCGCTTCCAAAAACGATATGGGTCCGTTTTTCGCAAAGTTTACAGCGCTTACAATCGCCAATTGTATCCCGTACACCTTGAAGAGCTTCTTGCTTATCACCAGACACAATCACGGGCTGAGCCGCTAAAACTGGCGATGTCTTTAATTTTTCTGCTGTTTTTAAACCTATAGGCACCACATCCACCCCCCACTCGCCAAGTTGACTTAGCACCCGGCTTGCCGATTCTAGTATTTTCTTATTTTCTGGGTTGATTTGCACCGTCATGTTGGATGACAATAACAAAAGAGGTGGATAGTGGATAGTAGATAGTGAATGGTCAGACTTTTATTTCTATCCACCATCAACCATTCACTATTCACTTGCGGTAACAAGCAATGTTTTTAATTTTTACCTTCATTTTACTTGTAACATCTCTTTTACTACCGTCACTCGCTTACGCCTGGGGCCCGGCCTGCCACTTGGAATATGCCTCCAAAGCATTAGAATTAAGCGCAGCTTTTACTCCTTTGCTGCGTCATCTAATTGAAAAATACAAAGACCATTTTTTATATGGCTCGGTAGCTGCCGATATAACCTTGGGCAAAAATGCGCGCGGATATTTGTATAACTGCCACAACTGGCAAGTACCCATGCAAATTTTTGAAAAAGCTCCGCTCGATAGCCAAAAAGCATTCATGCTTGGCTTTATGGGGCACTTAGCAGCCGATACCGTAGCTCATAATTTATTTGTACCCTTTAAACTCATCCGTTCTTACAACTCTAAAATGATGGGCCATGTATACTGGGAAGTTAAAATGGATCTCTCCGTGCCCGATATTTACTGGAAAATGTTTCGCACGTTTGCCGAAGGCGATTTTTCGCAAGACGATGCTCTTTTAGAAGGCCATTTAAAACGCACCCTCTTTTCATTTAAAACAAATAAAAAAATCTTTAATGGGCTGCTCATGCTTCAGCAAATGACTCAATACAAAAGCACCATTACTACTTTGGCCCACAATTCTGGCTGGCAAATTAAAAGTACCGATATTGAACAATATAAAACACTGGCTATTAATACGATGATCAATTTTTTTAAACATTTTGAAAAGTCTTACGCCTTACAAGCCGACCCTACTGGCAAAGCCCGCATGGTGTATGCACGCGACATCATCGATAACTTGCGCGATCATACCAAAAACGGAGTTTTAACAGAGCCTCAAAAAGAAACTTTACTGGATCACATCAAAATTAACATGCAGCAAGGCCTATACACCCCCATCGAATTACCTGTGGTCCAAAATTATCTCTAAATCTTAACGGACTTCTTGCTTCTTACCCAGTGTTTTGTATACTGCCCCCGCATGAAAAAAGCCTGCGGTGCATTCTTTCTAATCACTCTTATTGTTGTTTCTATTGTATGCGCCAAAAAATTTGATCACCCCTTAAAAAACCAAACTTATCTTGATAAAAACGGGCTCTTGATTGGCACTCTTAACACGCTTAATGGAGGGTACGGTCAATGGACTCCATACAAAGATTTACCGCAAAATTTTACCCGCGCCACCCTCCAAAAAGAAGATCGTTATTTTTATTATCATCCGGGCATCAATCCTTTTGCCATTATACGGGCATTTTTTACTAATATACGTTCTTCTAAAACTTACGGGGGTTCTACCATTACTCAGCAGTTGGCTAAAAATTTAATTCAAATTCATCAAGGCTCTTTTTTAAAACGGACACTTTTTAATAAAATTTATGAAGCTTTTACAGCGCTGGGCTTAGAAATACTACATTCCAAAGAATGGATTTTGGAATATTATGTTAATACTGCTTATTATGGTAACCGCGCTTACGGGCCTAGTGCCGCAAGCCTTATTTATTTTGGCAAGCCACTGGAGCAATTAAATAAAACCGAATTTACAAGTTTGGTTAATTTTCCACAAAATCCATCAAAAACGCCAAAGCCTGTTTACACACCAGCCCTCTTGTCTCACACGCGTCATTTTTTGGAATGGGCATCACGCTTTAAACAAAATGAACAATCTATTAAAACAACACTCGATTTAAACTTAGAGAATAAAATTGAGGAGAGCCTTAAAAAAATAAGTGCCGCAAAAGCCCAAGAAGATCCCTTTCTTAATTACGCCGCTATTGTTATTGAGGTTAAAACTGGCAACCTTATTGCCATGATTGGTTCACGCGACTACTGGAACGAAACTATTAACGGCCAGTACAATACCGCACTGGCCCTGCGCCAACCCGGCAGTGCCTTAAAACCGTTTACCTACTTTGCAGCTTTTGCCAAAGGATATTCACCAGACACCTTAATAGATGACTCTCCTGTTTCGTACGGCACGCCCAATGAAAATGATGTTTATGAAGGCTACATGCCTCAAAACTTTGACAAACGCTACCATGGCACACTTACCTTGGGCGAAGCATTGGGCAATTCACTCAATGTACCGGCCGTTAAATTATTAAATACCATCGGCCTTTCCTATTATTACGAACTGCTCCAAAAATTTGGATTTACCACTTTTGATAAAAACCCCGCTCATTACGGTTTATCGCTTACCTTAGGATCGGGAGAAGTAAGCTTACTGGAGCTTACCAATGCCTATGCCACATTGGCACGCGGTGGAGTTTTTAAACCTGTAAAATTTTTAGCCAGTCAAACAGATGAAAAAGGAGTACCAGTAATAGATGATGCACATCTTTATGCGAGTCAGGTTACTCAAGTTTTAGAAGATGAAAAATTACGTTTAAAATCGTTTGGCTTTAATGAAGATTTATTTTTTGATGGTGCAAATGTAGCTGTTAAAACGGGAACCAGCACTAACCAAAAAGACAATTGGACTCTTGGTTATAACAAAGAGTATGCCGTAGGTGTATGGATGGGACACTCCGATAACACACCACTCACAACCGTTGCCAGCCGCGGCACCGGGCCTTTATGGCATGGTATTATGGAAATGCTGGTTGAGAGGAAAAAGCAAAATTATACGGTAGCCACTAAAGAAAATGCACCTCCTGTTGTGAACCATATTCAAGAAGACGCTCCTTTTAAAATTACCAGTCCTCTTCCTCACTCTATTTATAGAAAAACAAGTTATTTGCCTGATGAACCACAAAAAATTTTGGCTCGTATTCAAACCAGTGATATTGTGCCACTACGCATTTATGTAGACGGTGAAGAAAGAGTGTTTTCACAAACTGAAAAACAGGCCTCTTTATGGATTAATCCAGAAGTGGGCGTTCATACTCTTACTGTGGCCACAGCCAATTATAGCCAATTGATTAAATTTAAAGTTATTGAGTAGCCAGGAGCTTTTATGAAACTAAAATTATATATCACCTTTTTAATCATTATATTGTTTATACCTGCTTGCAAAAAGAAAGTAGATGACAAAGCTCCCGACCTGCATATCACTTTTAAAGCTCCTTCCGATAAAGAAGTACCACTCAATGTTGATGGTATTACGGTTATGTTTGATCGTGCCATGATTCCGCTCACAACACTTGATAAAGGACGCGATCAGGCTATTGATATCAAAATTTCACCCGCCATTGAGGGGAAATATTATTGGCTAGGCACTCATGGTTTTATTTACCGCCCCACTACTCTTTTAACCCCCGGCACCACTTATAAAATGACCATTCCGGCTGGACTTACTGCTATTGATGGCGGTGTTTTAAAACAGGATATGAACTGGGAATTTACTACGCTTACGCCAAAAATTATCAACTCTACACCTTATAATAACGACACAATCCACCCACATAAGTCGGTTATTGAACTTACTTTTAACCTGGCTATGGATACGCAAAACGTAGAAAGCAAAATTGTATTTTTAGACAAATCAACTCGTGAAAAATTTTCACCCGACACCAAACTAACGTGGTTGGATGGCGACCATATTTTACAAATAAGATTTAACCGCGATTTACCATGGGGAAAAGATTTCGAAATCAATCTTCCGGCTGGTATATTGGCCAAAAATTCATCTGCTGGAATGACTACACCGTATACCGTTGCTTACAGTACTCCGCCACAAACATTTACCATTGAAAAAGTTTACGATACCTATACGCAAAAACAACTTTCGCCAGGAACCAATAACCCGGTCGAAACCTATAGCCAGATTTGTTACAAATTCACTCAAGCCGTAGAAGGAATAGATACCAAAAACATCTTAAAAATTGAGGCGACAGACAAATCGGAAATAAAAAACCGTGATTACTTTTCGGGAAGTGATTCATTTTGGGTGATTAATGAAAAGAATGAAAAAGATACAATAAAAGGTTTTACAACTTACTGCGCCGATTTTTTAGATCTTTATAACAAAAAATATACTTTTACGCTTAACACTCATAAATTAAAGGCTATCAGCGGCGCTACCTTTGAAGGCAATGAAGCTTCATATACTGTAAGCACACTTCACGCGCCATCAACCCTAGAATCGGGCTTAACAAAAAGTATTCTATCCCTTCGTGGCCCAAAGCAAATTCCCTACCGCGCAACCAATATCACCAATATTAAAGCTCGCATCTATCAACTCCAATCAAATTTTTATTCCGAATACATTCACAGCTATCACCCTCGCAAAGAATATGACCCTAACAACTATCAAGATTACATTTACCCGTATGTGGATAATAATATTGCAAATTATTTGAACATTCCCCTTACCGACAACAACACAATCGACCAAGACCGATTGCCGGCCATGATAAGCGCGTCGATTACTCCCGATAACTCATCGCCCGATCTGGAATTTAATTTTAAATTAGATTTAAATTCTCCCGAATTTTCAAATTTACCCAGTGGCTACTATCTTATTGAAGTAAACGGCGATCCTACTCTTGGCCAAACCCATGCGGGCTCGGTACTCTCTATTGTACAAATTACGCCTGTAGCCATTGCTTTAAAACGCGATATCGATCATGCCCTGGCATGGGTAACCGATATTGAAACGGGAAAACCTGTAGAAAACTTACCTGTGTCTCTCAATCTGATTCCGGATGGACTAGCCAACATCACAAAAGTTGTTACTACCAATAAAGACGGGATGGGAATTGCTGAAGGGCAATGGGCTACTACCGATACCTATGGCACCCAATTTTGTGCCGAAATTTTTACAGAAGATACTAAAGCCTATTCGTGTCTGACTATGCACGAGCTTGATTACAATTACCCCTTAACCTCATCAAAAAATTACTTCACCTATGTTTATACCGACCGTCCCATCTATCGTCCTGGCCAAGAAGTAAATTTTTCTGCCATGGTACGACAAGTATATGAGGGTTACTATTTAACACCTTCGGCCGGAGAAACATTTTCGGTAAGTGTTACCGACTCCAGTGGCAGTGAAATTTATAAGCAGGATGACGTCTCTCTTGCTGTTGGCGGTTTTTTATCGGGATCCTTTACGCTGGATGATAAGGATGATACCCCCCGTGGAAATTACAATATTAGTATTTTATCTACCAACCAAACTTTTTCACGCCAGTTTGTGGTAGCGAGTTACAAAAAGCCCGGTTACAAGGTAGATATCACGCCCGAAAAAGAGGAAATTGTAAGTCTTCATCCTCTTAAGGCGACAGTGACCGGCGAATATTTTTTTGGTGCCGCACTCAAAGGCGCTAAAACCCGCTGGTCTATCATGACAACCACCTACAATTTTAGACCCGAGGGTTACGAGCGATTTAATTTTGTGGATCCCGATTTATTATACGCAAATAATAGCACGGGCAACATGTATGATTATGAAGGCGAGTATTATGGTGAATACGATTACTCCTATATGACCAAAAGTGAAGCCGGCTCCTTTTACGACGACCCAAAAGGCGCACTAGCCAGCCGCAAAAGTTCCACTTTTTTTAATGATGCTAACGATAAAAAAATAAAAAATAATAAAGTAAGTTTAGATGATGAGGGACATTTAACAATCAATTACACACCCGATCTTAAAAAATATGCCACTAGCCAAGTGCTTACCTTAGAAGCAAATGTAACCGACCCTTCAAACCAAGAAGTATCTACTGCTACCGATGTTGTGGTGCACAAAGCCGACTATTATTTGGGTTTAGCGCCTCAAAAATATGTTTATGGTGAAAATGAAAAAGCGTCCTTTGACATTGTATCGATAAATACACAGGGCAAACCTACTGCCGATAAATCGTACAAATTTGAATTATATGAACGTGACTATCAGTTTATAGAGCGCAAAAACGGGAGTGGTTTTTGGGAATACATTTATGAACCCAAAGATACGCTAATTGATTCCGACTCGGGCTCTACCGATGGTAATGGAAATGGAGAAGCCACTGTTAAAATTTCTAAGCCCGGTTATTACTGGGCTGTTGTAAAATCGACCGATAAAAAAGGAAATACTATCCGGAGTGCAACCGATGTGTATGCGTATGGTGACGGTTATGTGCCCTGGAAAATGAATGATCGTCAAAAGCTGGAACTTGTGCCCGATAAAGCTGTCTACAAAATTGGAGATACAGCAAAAATTTTAGTAAAATCACTTGTTCCTGTGAGTAATGCATTGGTAACACTGGAACGTGGACGCTTGTTAAAAGCTGAAATGCGTAAAATTGGCAACGAAGGCAATGCGGGTGTTATTGAAGTACCCATCACCGAGGGAATGATTCCCAACTTATTTATTAATGTGGTGGCACATGCGGGTCGTGACAAAACGCAAACACCTATGCTGTTTAATGGATCTACCGAAATTAAAGTGGAACCGGAGCAGAAAAAGCTTTTAGTCTCTCTTATACCGGACAAGTCTGACGCGTCTGACAAAACAAAAAAGCCGGTTTATCGACCTGGCGACAAAGTTACCATTAAAGTAAAAACCACCGACCCTGCCGGAAAGCCCCAAGCCTCAAGCCTGGCTGTAGCTGTTGTAGACGAAGCCGTTTACAAACTACTCGATTATCAACTGCCTAATTTGGTGGAAAAATTTTACTATAACCGGCCTAACGGCGTTAATTCTGCCTCCTCTATGATCTCGCTTAAAGCAGGTGATGGAAATGCTACCGGTGTAGATAAAAAACGACGCATTTTTAAAGACACCGCTCATTATGTGGCTCTGCTACAAACCGATCAAAATGGAGAAGGGTCTTTTTCGTTTACACTTCCCGATAACACAACAACGTGGGTGGTAGAAGCCTTAGGAATTAGCCATTCTAAAACCTGGGAAGATTTTTCTAAGCAAAATGTGTTGTTAAGTCTGGACGATAACAACCGTTCTTCTACCAATAATTTATCACTTTCGGACAATACTTTTGTAGGGGGCAATCGCGTGAGCATTTTATCTACACTCCCTATTGTATTACAAACCGCCCTGCCTCGTTTTGCAGCTTGGGGTGACATGATTAAAACTAAAGTATTACTTAATAATCGCAACCCTCAAGATACAAGCGGCAAACTGCTGATTAAACTCAGCGGTGATGCCGTATTTGATGGAGAATCTAAGGTAAAAGAATTTCCCTTTACGGTTAAAGCCGAAAACCAAACTACCATACCTTTTGAAATGAGCATTCATCACAGCTCAGAATTTTTTACAATAGATGTGGAGGCTCAAGACTCCAAGGGTAATATTTTAGATTCCATGAGTTCTACAATCCCGGTAATTGATCGGTACCAACCCGAAATGGTTGCCACGATGGGACTTGTGACCGACAAGGAAGCAAAAGAACAAATTGATTTACCTAAAGAAGGGGTTTCTCAAGAAAAGGGTTTTGTAGACATCAGCTTAAAATCTTCCATGGGGCTTGCCATTAGCGAACCTATGCGTTCGCTTGTAAGTTTCCCCTATTATTGTTCTGAGCAACTATCGGCAAGCCTTATTGCTATGCTTTTATCTAAAAACTACACCGAGCGTTTTGGCGAGAAATATTTTGATAGCTTGGCACCTCTTACTCCATTTGAAACAAGAAACGCCAAAACAACGGCCGATAAAATGGCCATACTCGATAATAAAATTAGGGATACTTTGGATCGTCTTCCCCTTTATCAAGATAGCGCATCAGGCGGTATGAAATATTGGCCCAGTTCTCCTTACCCCAGTGATTACCCCAGTACACAGGTGTATTTAGCTTATCTTATGGCCAAGAATATGAACTATGAGGTGAAAGGTGATGTTGAGCGTTTAAAAACTTATTTATGGCCTGTGATTAACGATAAAAAAATTGGAACAGCATTTAGAGCCTTTACCCTTTGGGTTTTAGTGCGTGATGGTTTAAGCGATTGGACGGTGAGTAGTTTAAAAGATGAACCTGTTGAAAAAATGGACATCCCCACTCTCTCCTATTTAACCTTGGCCTATGCCGATATTGAATCAAAAAATCCATCACCGGAACTGTCTCATAAGCTAGAAATGCTGACTAACCGTTTAGGAACATTAGCCGAACACCATCCACGCCATGTGGTATGGGAAAAGGCATCGGAATATTGGAGTGATCCTGTCACCAATACAGCACTTGCGGCCAACGCTCTTATTCATAACAATAAGGAAGATCCGCTTATTGCTAAAGCCTTGTCGTATCTATTTAATAGAAAACAAAATCATGGTTACATCACCACCAGCGCTTTAAATTTAATTTTGTTGGGTGAAAGTTTTATTAATACCTATCGCGAAGACGAAACCAATTATTTAAGCAAAGTAATTTTTGGCGGCGATACCAAAATGGAACAAAAATTCACAACGCAAAATATCACCGAGGTGGCTCAGTCTAAAATTCCACTCACCGATATTACTAAAAAAACCATGCCTGTTGATGTGAGCTTTAATAAAGAAGGAACAGGAACTCTTTATTACGATATGCTTATGAAATATTATCTTCCTCCCGAAATTACCCCTACGCGTGAAGAAGGCCTGGTCATTAACCGCGAGTACTATGCGTTAGATGATGTGAAGGAAGAGCATCCCTTAAGCGAGTTTAAAGCCGGTGAAAATTACAAAGGCCACATCACGGTAATTGTGCCTAATAATTTAAATCAGGTCCTCATTGAAGACCCATTACCTGCTGGTTTTGAACCTATTGATATGCAGCTTGCCACCAGTTCACGCTCGGCCCAAATGGAAGCCGAGGATGTAAGCGACACATCGAGTGTAGGATATTCGCCCTATGATGACGTAGAGTTTACCGACGATTACGGCATGAGTTACGGCTTTGTGCATCAAGAAATTAGGGATGATGCTTTAATATGGAGTGACGAATATCTTCCTGCCGGAGCCTATCATATTCGTTACCCGGTGCGCGCCACCACAGCCGGCAAATATTTAATGAGTGGCGCTTTGGCCTTTGAGTTTTACGAACCCGAAATTTTTGGACGGAGTAAGATGAAAATGGTCGAAATTAAGTAAAGCTTTTTTAAAACTTATATAGACTTATAAACGATAAAAAAATAATGGCACCTTATAACACGGTGCGTAAAAATAGAAAGATAAACATGAAAACCACTAAAGTTATCGTTTTTACTACACTTATTATCACCATAGCTATTGGTATACTTTATCGTTTCCAGGTTGTTTCAATTAACCTCCCTTCTTTAAAAAATGGTGTTGGCGCCATCCAGGGCAACTTTAAAACCAAAGCCACAACCCGCAATAATGAAGTACGCCCTGTTTTCTACGATGAATACGAACAGTTTTTAGAAGACAACCCTGAAGCCGAAGGCATTACATACGAACAATGGCTTCAGTATATCAAAAATAAACACCAAAACCCCTCCGCTCAAGATATCAATACCCCTGTTAATATTACACCCGATCAAGAATTTATGGACTTGGGATTCAAAAATGGCACGGCCTGGGTTGATGCTTCTGGAAATCTCAGCGCCGTTGACATTTCTTTTGATGATGGGGCCTCTCTTTCTGCAATGATGTCTGCAAATGGTTCTTCGTTATTAATTACATACACACATGCCAACACTACTTATGCTAAATTTGATGTGATTGCTGGAGAAAATGGCTTTACATCCCACATTGTTGTAAATGGAATTGATATTGGCACAGTGAGTGGAAGCACCTGGAGTGAGTTTGCAGCCAATTTGACAAGCAAGCTCAAAACATTTGGTTTTTCGGATAAGGAAATAAAACGCATGCTTAAAACCATTAAAAAGATGCTTAAAGCGAATACCACCTTAGTAGATCCTAATAGTCCTGACAGCGACGATAACTCTGATAGGGGCAATGATATTCGTGATGATATAATTATGTGGTAATTTTATTTAAAATTAAAATCTACACGCCCAGCCACGCCACCACCGGCTATGGTGCGTTTTCCAAAACGGCTGTCCCAGTTTAACTGGAGTTCGGGAGTGACCCTAAAAGTGACATTGCCATCACCCATGGGCACCTTAGCCTGTACTTCGCCACCAAACGTTAAGGTACTGCCACTTTTACCGGGCACTTCAACCTGACCAGGCTCTTCACCATCAGCCAAAATATCATCACTATTTACAACAGCAGTATCGTTACTATTTGTAAAGACTACCGATCCTTGATCAAAAGCATAACCATTAGGGTTACGCACATCATTAAAGGTGAGATACGGCCTGCCCGATAGCCAGCTTAACTTATCTTTTCCTTTAAAATCTTGCGTGGTTAATTCTAGACGATTTCCAAAAGTAAGTGCTGGAAAAGCAGGACTTGAATCGGATAAAATACTTAAATCATAAGTAGCAATAAACTTTCCCCATCGGGCCCCTAAATTAACACGTGGATTGACCAAATTACGCTCGGCGCTTGGATTATCTTCGGGTGCCGCCGGATCATGCCCGGCATTTACCGATACCGCCCCCATAAACATGAGTTCAAAAGGATCGGTATGAAAATGAATATAAGCCGCCGGTGTAAATTGAATGCGTTTAGACAGAAAAGGATTAGGGCCATTAGGCGTATGCCAAGTAGTAACACGTCCATCATCTCCGGGAGCAGCACTAAAACCTAAAAACATTTTGCTATCTAAGCGCCCGTTCATCAACAACGCAAAGGCACCATAATCCAGGTTATCAAGCGAGCGATTATAGGTAATATATCCACCCAGCTCACCACGTCCTTCTACGTTTACAGGCCTGTCTATATATGCACCACTACGCGGCATGAGCTTTTCCATACCGGGAAATCTTCCGTATAGCGTCACAACAGGATCGTACGCACCAAAAGAAAAAGCAAACGACGCTTGCTTCTTTTTACCTAACAAGGGAGTTCCAAAACGAAATTCAAAATCACGCACTAAACGCCAATCACCTTCTTTACTTTTATAACGAGGTTTACTGGTAAACGAACCACCATTAATTTCATCACCGTTATTGGCTGTAAATACAGGCTGAGGAAAACCGTAGCGCCCTTCTCCATTTAAAATAAATTTAAATTTGCCACTCTTATCACCACTCCCTAAATCGGCATCACAACTCATGCCGTAGGTTCCTCTAAAACCAGGAGCTATTGAATAGCCTTCAAGCCTTAAGCCCATATTTCCATCACATGTACCCATAAAAAACTCTCTTTCCCTTATTTTTTCAAAGTAGCCCCATTAAAGTTCAAGTTTATCTTGTTGAATGTTATGGAATTAAGCATGCCCTGCCAGTTGACTATATCTAACATGTACAACTTGCTGTCTTTGGTAAGCATCCAAACGCTATTACCTTTAAACCACATCTGGCCAATACCGCTTTCAATACCATCCAAATAAAAACTAGTGTCCTTTGCTATTTTTAAACCGCGATAGTCACCATACAGCTCACTAGCACCGTCTAAAGCAAAACCCGTTATGGAATAGTGTCCGCTTGAAACAACACTCCATTCATTAGCATCCTCTGTTTGATAAACCGTGGTAGCACTTCCGGCATAAAGACCATCTCCCTTAGCTTCAAGCCAGGTAATGCCCGAGTTGCCGGTAAAGTTTGATTTTTCCCAAGTAAGCGTATCGTCACTTTGGTAAACCGAACCTCCTGAAACAACGAAAACTTTTTTGCCATTCTTAATACCTTGCGTAACAGGCTTTTTATCAAACAGGCTCACCTTGCTAATATTTTCGGTAACACCTCCGGTGGCTGTGCAATCTTTTAAACGCCACAAACCTTCTTCATGGCCAATTAAAAGCTCTTTGGGGTGTTTGGGATTTTTGAGCAAAAATGAAATTTTGGAATAATCTTTGGCATCGTGGCTGCCCGATTTGGTAATTGCCAACATATAATTGGGGCCGCCTGTTAAGCCCGATGCATGTGCACCATCATCATAACTGCGGTAGAGATGCCCGTTTTGCGTGGCAATAAAAATAGCGCCATTGCAAACATCGCCACCCGAAGCCACCGCCACAATAGGCGACTCGCCTTTTTTGGATTCATTCTTTTCTAAAATACCACTGGCGGTTGTAATATAATTCCAGGTTTTTCCTAAATCGGTGCTGCGATAAACTTTTCCATCGGTAGTACCCACCCACGTTTTACTATCGGTTCCACTAAGAGATGCCACCGGGGGTAAATTAAAAGGAATGGCCGCCTTAGCAGTAATACTCAATGTTTTTTCTGCCGTCACACCACACACCGAAGTTTGAATTTTAGCCGTACCGTTTTGAGTAACAACTACTGTTTCTGTTCCCGAAGCTTCGCTCAAGTTTGTACCGTCTGGCAACGTTACTACAGTATCACTATCGCTCATCGCATTATTCCACGTTAACGTTACCGATTCGCCGGCATACACACCCGTGCGGGAGGCCGTGAAGGTTAATTCGTTTTTTAATGTTGTTGGGTTTGGCGCTGTTGCACACGGATCATTATTTTCACCTTCATCAGTATCGTCATCATCTATGGGATTAACGGTAATGGTAATACTTTGACTATCAACAGCTTCTCCATCTTCAGAAGCAGGAGCATCGGGAGAATAAACAGATAAAGTATACGTGGTGGAAGTTTCGGGAGTAAGTGTGGCGCTTCCAACAGGATCGGTTTGAGGACCAACGGGGTCTAAAATAATATCGCCCGCAGCTTCGGTTTCCCAACTTAAAGTAACGTTCTCGCCTTGAGTAATAGTAGTTTTATCGGCTGTAAAAGATATGATGGCCGGAGCAATAACATCGGCCGGTTTGTCATCGCCCATGCCTGGTAAGGGTCCGTTACTACAAGCTGCAAATGCAAAAAGAAACACTAAGGGAAATATTTTTTTGATCATAAAAATGCCTCATTAATCTCCCCCTCTTTTCGGCATCCTTACAATAAAGTTGTCTTCATTACGGTGATGTTTTTGTGACTTTTTTGTGTCAATTTTTAATAGGCGGAAGCAGTGGAATAATCAGCATTACTGGCTAAATAATCATCTTCTATAGTGGAACATGTGGCGTACTCTTCATCATAATCAAAGCTTTGCAGGTATTCGTCTTCCATGGGATAAACAGGACTTTCGGGAGGATTAACGCTTACTTGTGCAACAGGTTCATCTTCGCACACCGGCTCTTCATCCATTTCACATACGGGCGCTTCTTCATAATCAGACACTACCAGAACGGGTTCTTCTTGGTACACGCCCATTTCAAAAACAGCTTTGTAGGCCGCTTCAAAATAAGCAAGATGAGCCGGCATGTTTTCGGTCCAGACAAAAGTCTCGCAAATATTTTGATAATAAGCTTCGCGTTGGTCGGGATCGTCAATCAAAGATAAATCGCCAATCAGCATATCAATCATATTTTTCCAGAAATGACCTTTGTTGACTACACCATCCAGGGTACTTTCGGAAACTAGCGGCATCGAACCCAACAAGGCTCTACCCCGCAAAATACGTGATTCATAATCTTCGGCATTAATACCACTGAAAGCCGCCATATCACGCCCATAACTATCGAGGGCCAGACCGGCTTTCATTTCTACTTTTTTGGGATTATAAAAGTAATCGTAAATCCAGGGAGAAGCTATGGTTACACCGGCCGCAACAGGGGGGACATAAGCCAAAGCGCCTGCCAGAGAAAATCCTCCAGTGGCCGCCGCCGTTCCTTCAGCAGCCACAACTCCTGTACCGGCAGCAGTGGTGGTTGTGCCAGTAGCCGCTGCAGTCGTTGTTGTTGTAGCGGTAGCACCCGCCATTCCTTCAGAAGCAATAAATGTTCTAACAGAAGTTCCCAGAGCCCCTATAGCTCCCCTACCCGCGCCATAAACATATTCAAATCCCGATCCTATAGTACGTGTAACAACGTTATCAAATACAGGACGAACAAAACCTACTCCTCTGGCCAAAACACCATCTATCGCTTCCCAGGCAGGATAGGTAGATTGAACGAGCTGTTGTCCACCGGCCGGCAATAAATTGTAAGCCCCACGCAGTAATTGCCCACCCCACTGTGCATATTTGGAACCAATACCAATACCAAGTAAACCCTTTGCCAACATGCGTCTAAACCATTCTTGCTCACCTTCTTCAGCTACTGGGGCCGTGCCTAAAAGCGTATCCACCGTCCAGTCAATAGGTTCTGCTATAGCACGAGGAAAATTTTCGGTCATATTGGCATGATATTCAACAATACCATCAATTAAAGCGTCGCTCGTGAGAAATCCTGCAAAATAAAAGGGAGCTTTTCCTACGGCTCTCAAGGTTTGCAAGGCTCGAGGATCTGCCAATTGCAAAGTATTACCGGCTACTACAGAAGCGGTCATCCCCGACACATGGGCTTGTTTTTCGCTAGCTCCAGCTTTACCGGCTAATGATTTGATACCATAATAAGTAGCCACATCGGCCAAAGCCGCAGCAAAAGCGCTTCTTTCAGCAAGCATGGCAACCTTGCGCAAAAGTTCATCGTCTGCCAAACTATAAGCACCGGTAGATTTTAAATAATCAACAGCTGCATCTATACTTACATTTCGAGCCAGGTTACGAACCTCATAAAAATGAGGTAATTCCATCATAAATTTAATTGCGCGACCGGTTCCGTTTACGGCAGACTCTTCTCCCTTAAGCGAAAATTCAACAAGAGGCGTACGTATTCGGGTTGAGAAATCGGCCCCTACTTTTACTCCGGCTTTAACTAAAGTACCATCAACCGCGGTATAAGGAGCAAAAAAACCACCTTGTACTAAAGCTCTTCCTTCAGTGGTACCTATTTCACCAATCACACCACCGCTTAACGAAGTTCCCAATTTTGTCTCAAGACTTTCAGTTAAAACATCTCCAGCCAAGGTTCTGGTTGTTCTACTTTCTAATCCACCAAACCATCGGTTACTCACTCCTGTTGTTGTTTGCCTTAAAACTTCCGTAGCTCTGGGCATCAATACATCATAAACAACATTGTTTTTAAATCGGGCCCCATGTGCAAATTCATTAACAGCAGCACCGTAGAAAGGCATGGGGGCAAAGGCAGATACAGTCCTATCCACATCAGGAGAAGCTACATCATAGTGTGGTACTGCATAGTCTTCCAAACGAACAACAGGAGGCAAATAAACAATTTCGGGCTGTATCCACGGAGGAGTTACTTCTGCTTCTTTTTCTTTTTGCGTTTCTTTTTGCTCTTGGACGCTTTCTTGTCCGGCTTTTTCTCTTTTGTTGTTTCGAACAATTTCTCCTTCAAAACGAGGGTAGCCTTCTCTTCCTTCTGGTGTGTTGGGTACTGAATTGTTAGTTCCCACAGCATCTTGGGAAACAGCTTCATTTGCATCTTGAGTAATAATTCCATTATTTTCTTCCTCGGGAACAGTCCACAATAAATACCCGCCTTCAATAATAAGATCGGCATTTTTTACGAAATTGTTATGTTGATTTTGACGGTACAACTCACGTCCGTAGATATCACCCAAACCAAACTTACGGGCTAGAGTTGATAAACAATCGTTGTGGTTTATTTTAATAAGATAGGTGCCAGACTCGTGGGGCAATACGGAAGACGCCCTTTGCCCTTCAAGAGCACAGGCCACAGCTTCTTTTCCGTTTGTATTAGAGCGAACAGTATCCAGAAGGCCGATGATAGCGGCACTTTGTGCGGGATCAATTCGGTATATTTCACGTGTTGTCATCAGTATCCTAACAACAGGATCGCCATCTATAGATAGCCCACTTGGGCTAACATGCGGTCCTGTAGTACTAACAAGTCGATTTTGTCGGCAAATCTGCCGACGACTTGTTAGTAAAACTACCTGCCCTCTTCCTCTTTAAAACTGAAAAGGAGAGTAGATTTTAATTGTGACGCTTTAATGACAAAAATGTTAAGTGTTCGTTAGGATTGGGTGAAGGTAAATGCAGGTTATTTCACAGACTAGGCGCGGACTTCCTGTTCGTAAGTAATCAAACTATCAAAAAAACGCATGTCCGGATATTTTTCCTGCACGTAGTTTTCTTCCCAATCATTCTTAAATAAAATCATGGGATAATCGCGCACATCAAAAACAATCTGGTCGCGGTAATAGCTTTCAAACTCTTCTAGTACTTTTTTATTTGTAGAATGGTACCAGCGTGACGAGGAAAAACTCAAGGGAATAAATTCGGCATCGGCCCCATATTCGTTAAGTAGGCGGAATTTCACAACTTCAAACTGCAAACGGCCCACCACTCCTATAATAATGTCTGAATTAAACTTGCGTTTAAAGAGCTGGCTGGTACCTTCTTCGGCCAATTGCTCCACACCCTTGTGAAGTTGTTTAATTTTAATGGGATTTTTGAGTTCAACGCGGCAAAACATGTCGGGCGAAAACTGTGGAACACCGGTAAATTTAAGTTTTTCGCCCAAGGTTAAGGTATCGCCAATCATCAAGGTGCCTCGGTCATGAAGTCCAATGATATCGCCGGCATAGGCCTTTTCCACGTTTTTGCGCTCCTGACTCATGAAGGTAAGCGCATTGTTGATGCGAACGACGCGGTCTAAACGCACATGGTAGACATCAATTCCCGGATAGAATTCACCCGAGCAAATACGAAAAAAGGCCATACGGTCGCGGTGTTTGGGGTCCATGTTGGCCTGAATCTTAAAAACCACACCGGTAAGCTTTTCTTCGGTAGGTTCTACCAAGCGCTCTTCGGCCGGACGTGCTAAAGGACCTGGAGCAAATTTAAGAAAAGCCTCGAGGAGTTCTTGGATACCAAAATTATTAACGGCCGAACCAAAAAATACCGGGCTTAAATGACCGGCCAAATACGACTCGGTATCAAAATCCCCACCGGCTTCGAGCAAGCTTAGATCTTCTTTAAGTTTATCTAAAAGCTCATCCCCTACTCTTTCTTTTAAGACAGGATCATCCAAATTTTGCACCAGCGTAGTTTCAAAGTTTTTAGTTTTTTGATTGGGATCAAACAAAAGAATTTGTTTAGACAAGCGATTGTACACGCCCTTAAATCGTTTCCCCTGTCCAATAGGCCAGGTAGCAGCAAACGTGGGCAGGCTTAAAACTTTTTCCACTTCATCAATCAGCTCAAACGGATCGCGCCCTTCCAAATCCACCTTGTTCATAAAGGTCATGATAGGAATATGGCGATCGTGACAGACTTTAAATAGTTTTTTAGTTTGTGTTTCGATCCCTTTAGACGAATCGATAATCATCAACGCCGAATCTACAGCGGTGAGCACACGGTAAGTATCTTCGCTAAAATCTTCGTGACCGGGGGTATCCAATAAATTCACCACGTGCCCACCATATTCAAACTGCATCACGGATGACGAAACCGAAATCCCGCGTTGCTTTTCAATTTCCATCCAGTCGGAACGAGCGAATTGCTTGGCACGCTTGGCTTTGACGACCCCGGCCATGTGGATGGCATTGCCGAATAACAAAAGTTTTTCGGTAACGGTTGTTTTACCTGCATCGGGGTGCGAAATAATTGCAAATGTTTTACGGCGATTAATTTCGGCTAATTGATGAGGTTCAAGCATAACTGCTATTGGCCAGAACGCATAGAGCCGTAAATAGGACCAAAGATAAATTGAAGTGTTAAAGCAACAAAAGAAAAAGGAAGCATTAATAAAGGTGCCTGGTTAAGAAAAGCAGCTACAAACCCAAATAAAGCCACCGACTCACAACCCGCCATGCGAATAATGGTTTTAGCTAAAATATCCTGGGTAGGATTTTTGAAATCATAAAACATTCTATCAAACGGACTTTTTTCACGTTCCTGATAATAAACTTTGGCTTCATCCATAGTAGAGGGAGGATGAAGGGTAAAAAATGGCCAGGTTACAATAAGCAGCACACTTACAGAGGCCGCCATCAGCATGGCATAAAAGAAAAAACTTTTATCGGGCTGAATAATAAACTCCATCACCCAACCATTTTGTGTTCCCATAAAAAAGCAAACACCGGTAATCATGAGCAAACTAAAATGCAGAGCGAGCGAAATTATCTTAAGCGTTTGGATATTAGGAATTTTGTTGGATGACATAAATTATTCAACCACAACCAAAAGAGCACCACTTTCAACCGATTGCCCTACCGTAACGGCTACTTTGGTAACCTTGCCGGCTTTAGGAGCGGTAATTTCATTTTCCATTTTCATGGCTTCAAGCACCACTAAACCTTGGCCCAGCGCCACTTCATCACCTTCTTTAACTTTTACACCCACCACTTTACCGGGCATTTGGGCGGTCATTTCGGCTTTGCCATGGATTACATCATTACCACCACCAGCACCGGCCGATTTTTTGCGCATGTGTGTTTGATAATCGTCTACAGAAACAATGCGCTCATCGCCGCGCAGGAAAACATGGGATTCTTTTTTGGTGTGGTACAAGCGCAGATCGTACGATTTACCTTCCCACATGACCGAGTAATGACCATCGGCAATTTTAACACAATCCAGCTCGATGTTTTTACCTTCGGATTTATATACAAGCTTGCCGTCTTTCTTATCGATTTCAAAACCAAGCTCGTTACCGTCAATTGTTGTAAAGTATTTTTGACCCATATTAAAATCTCATCGAAAGTGTTTCTCTTAATCCCTGATTTTTCCAAGGCGACTGGTCACTACCCGTGGCAGAACCAGTTGTTTGAGCACTCTTCGCCTGACCCTGTTTATCCAGTGCCGCAACCGCTAACGCCAATTCCAAAGGAATTTGCGATTCGGGCTTCGTCATCAGTTCCGGACGATCATCTAAAAAGCGCGTATAGGTTGTGCCTTCTTTAAAATCTTTGTTGTTGATGATGTTGCGCAAGAACCAGATATTATTTTTAAAACCACCCACTTCATACTCACCCAACGCGCGTTGCATGCGTTGAATAGCCTGCTCGCGGGTATCACCCCATACAATCAGCTTGGCAATCATCGGATCATAAAAAATAGGAATGGTAGCTCCAGGATAAACAGCGGTATCGTGACGCACACCTGGGCCTTCGGGAATGGTCATCCATTCAATGGTGCCCGGAGACGGGAAGAAATTATTTTCGGGATCTTCAGCATACAAGCGCACTTCTAAAGCGGCACCGCGTGCCTTGATATCTTCCTGTTTTAATCTAAAAGGTTTTCCTTCACCAATTTCAATCTGTAATTGAACCAGATCTAAACCGGTGATCATTTCGGTTACAGGATGCTCCACCTGCAAACGGGTGTTCATTTCGAGGAAATAAAAATTCTGATCTTCGTCCATTAAAAATTCAAGTGTACCCACACCGGAGTAATTCACTTTTTTGCACAAACGCAGAGCCGCTTCGGTAATTTTAGCGCGGGTTTCCGGTTTCATAAAACAAAACGGTGCTTCTTCAACAACCTTTTGATGACGACGCTGAATAGAACATTCACGTTCATACAAATGCAAACCATTGCCATGCTTATCGCAAGCTACTTGCACTTCGATGTGACGTGATGTTTTGAGATATTTTTCTACAAACAAGGTTCCATCGTTAAAAGCTTTTTTAGCTTCCGAGGTAGCGCGTTCAAAAGCCGATTCAATATCGGCTTCTTTTTCTACAATACGCATCCCCTTACCACCACCACCGGCAGCCGCTTTAAGGAGAATGGGAAACCCCATTTCCTTAGCCAGTTTTTTAACTTCGGCCACATCGGCTACAGCATCTTTAGTACCGGGTATCATGGGCACTTTAGCTTCAAGGGCTGCATGACGAGCCTGAATTTTATCACCCATGCGTTCAATAGGCATGGGATCGGGTCCTAAAAAGATAATATTGTTATCCTGGCAGGCTTTCGAGAAAGGCGCTTTTTCAGACAGGAAACCATAACCGGGATGGATAGCATCGGCTTTTGTTTTTTTAGCGACATCGATGAGCTTATCGATAACGAGGTAACTTTCAACCGAAGCGGCAGGTCCAATGCAGTAGGCTTCGTCGGCCATTTGCACATGAAAGGCATTACGATCGGCCTCTGAAAAAACAGCTACAGTTTTAATTCCCATGGCACGGCATGTGCGCATGATACGCACGGCAATTTCTCCTCTGTTTGCGATTAGAACTTTATTAATTTTGACTGTTTTCATTTAACCTGCAGTGCGTTCGTACGATCGTGCGTTCGTGCGTTCGAAAAACTACGAACGTACGATCGTACGAAGTCACGATCGCACGATTACAATGGAATATTCCCGTGTTTTTTACGGGGATTGGTATCCACTTTGTTTTTTAACATTTCGAGCGACTCGATAATCTTTTTACGTGTATCCGAGGGATGAATCACTTCATCGATATACCCCAGCTCGGCAGCCTTGTAGGGGCTGGCAAACTTTTCGCGATAATCGGCAACAAGAGCTGCCTTTTCGGCTACCACATCGGTGGCCTTATCAATTTCTTTACGGAAAATAATATTAACCGCGCCATCCGGGCCCATCACCGCAATTTCGGCTGTGGGATAAGCCAGGTTGATATCACCACGGATGTGCTTGGAGCTCATCACGTCGTACGCACCACCATAGGCTTTGCGGGTAATCACGGTAATTTTAGGAACAGTGGCTTCGGCAAAAGCATACAAAAGTTTAGCACCGTGTAAAATAATACCGCGGAATTCCTGATCGGTACCGGGCAAAAATCCGGGCACGTCTACAAAAGTGACGATAGGAATATTAAATGCATCACAAAAGCGCACAAAACGGGCACCTTTAATAGACGCTTCAATATCCAAACAACCGGCCAAATGCGCAGGCTGATTAGCCACAATACCTACGGGTTTACCACCCATGCGGGCAAAACCAATCACCATGTTGCGCGCATATTTTTCGTGAATTTCAACAAAATGCCCTTCGTCCACCACATCCTTAATGAGCACTTTCATGTCATAAGGTTTGTTGGCATTATCAGGAATAAAACTATCAAGCTTATCGCACTGACGATCGCTGGGATCGTTGGTAGCTTTAACAGGAGGTTCTTCACGGTTGTTAGACGGCATGAAGGACAAAATTTCGCGGGCAAATTGGATGCAATCTTCTTCAGATTCGGCGGCATAATGCGCCACACCACTTTTAGAAGCGTGCGAGAGAGCCCCACCCAGTTCTTCTTTAGTAACTTCTTCGTGAGTCACGGTTTTGATGACGTCCGGACCAGTGATAAACATGTGACCGGTGTTTTTAACCATGAGAATAAAGTCGGTCATCGCCGGTGAGTAAACCGCACCACCCGCACAAGGGCCCATGATGAGTGAAATTTGAGGAACAACACCACTGCTCATCACATTGCGTAAAAAGATATCAGCATAACCGGCAAGGCTGATCACACCTTCCTGGATACGAGCGCCGCCGGAATCATTAAGACCAATAACGGGTGCGCCGGTCTTAGCAGCCAAATCCATTATTTTGCAGATTTTTTTAGCGTAAGCTTCGCCCAGAGATCCACCAAAAGAGGTAAAGTCTTGAGCAAACACAAAAGTTTGGCGGCCATCAATTTTGCCATATCCGGTAACAACGCCATCGCCCAAAATTTTGTTTTTCTCCATCCCAAAATCGGCACAGCGGTGGGTAACAAAACGATCCATTTCCACAAAAGTGCCGGGGTCGAGTAAAAGCTCAATGCGTTCGCGCGCGGTTTTGCGTCCGCCCGCATGCTGTTTTTCAATACGATCAAGTCCTCCGCCAAGGAGGGCCTGTTCTTCTTTTTCTTTTAAAAGCGCTAATTTATCTTTCACTTTGGTACTCTCTGTAAGGGGTTTAAAGGGTTGTTAAGTAACGAGAATGACACGATTAGTCAAGTGAAGAGTAACCCCCTCCCGTCCTCCCCCTTAACCTAAGGTGGAGGGGCGTAGAAAATCTCCCTCCCTTAGATTAAGGGAGGGGAAAGGGGTGGGTTACTCTTACAGTTAACCCGCCACAGCCTCCGGCCGTATCTGATCCCCTCGTAAATCGTCCACCGCATCGGTAAGGCCCTTCAGGGTTAAAGGATACATTTTAAAAATATTCTTGATAGCTTTAATGGTTATATGCCCCCAGTAGTCTTCGGGCTCGGGGTTAAGCCACACGGCCGAGGGATAATGGTCTTTAATCCGCTTCAACCATTCCATCCCCGAGGTGGGATTTTGCTCCCAATAATCGATGGCTCCGCCGGGGCTAAAGAGTTCGTAGGGATTCATGCAGGCATCTCCAACGATGACCACACGGAATGATTTACGAAACTTTTTAAACACATCGTCGATAGGCACCGATTCGTTGCGGTTCATATCGGTAAATAATTTGGAATAGATGCAGTTATGGAAATAATAATGATGGAAAGCTTTAAAATGCGTGGATGCGTGAGCCGCAGAAAAAAGCGACTCCATAAGTTCGATATAAGGATCCATACTCCCCCCCACATCCATGAGCAGGAGGAGTTCAGTTTGGTTTTTCTTTTCAGGTTCAAACACCAGTTCGATATCGCCCGCATTCTTGCAGGTTTTATCAATCGTCTTGTCCATGACGAGTTCAAGATTATGTCCGGTGCGATCTAATTTTCGGAGGCGTTTAAGCGCCACTTTAAAATCGCGCGTATCAATGATGCGATCGCTGCGGTAATTGGCAAATCGGCGTTCTTCGGCCACTTTGACGGCACTGCGCCCTCCTCCCGGCCCGCCAATGCGGATACCGCTAGGGTGAGAACCGGAATGACCAAAGGGCGATGTACCCCCGGTACCAATCCAATGATTACCTCCATGATGCTCTTCCATCTGTTCTTTAAGACGCTCCATAAATTTTTTCATGAGTTCGTCGAGCTCCAGCTTGGGCACATCGGGCATGGCAGGGCGTTCGCCTTCCACAACTTTATTAAGCCAATCCATCAGCTCTTTCTTAATATCTATTTCCCCTTCCCGCCCTTTAAAACAGGCAAGAAAAGCTTGATCGTAACTATCGTAGAGATCTTCGGATTTAACAAGAATAGCGCGCGCTAAGTAATAGAAACGCTCAAGGGACGAATCGTGGATATCTTTAGTAAGAGCGTCCATGAGTGCCATCCACTCATTAGGCCCAACGGGAATTTTAAGCGCACGGAGGCTGTAGAAAAATGGGAGAAGCATTACCTGGATAGATAATGATTATGGATGGGGGATGCAATGAGAAAAATAGTTTATCTATTCAGCCTCTAATGCTCCGTCATTCTCACTCCAACTTTGAAAGTAAGATACCAGAGGATCGGTTACCATAGGACAGGAAACATCAAATAGCACAGAAGAATCTTCTCCTACATTCTCATGAAGTATTCCCAATCTTACACTGCAAGTTGTTTCCTCATCAGAATCATTAACCACACTTCCTGCTGCACCAATAGCCAGCGCATTAATCGCTCCATCTCGAGTATAATTACCAAAAATCACGCCCACCGCAAACCCTCCTATATTACCCTGTTCCGATATGTTCGCACCAAGTGTCAATGAAGCGCCTCTCATATCCTCAACAGTTTCATTACTCACAATAGCCAAGCTGACACCTGTTTGGCTCCTGTTATAATTAGTAAGCCCTGCACTTGCTCCATAAAAGTTATTACCTGTGTAGCCAGTGGGTAACATAGGAGGAGTCATTCCACCTACTTGAAACCCGTAGG